>JAEUQQ010000717.1 GCA_016789685.1 Acidobacteriota bacterium
CGACGCGATCGGCTTCCGCGTGGTGTTCACGTGGAAGGCGGTCGTCATCGCGATGGCGGTGATGGGATTCCCGCTCGTGGTGCGCGCGGCCCGCGCGGGCTTCGAACAGGTGCCGCGCCGGTACGAGGACGTGGCGGCCACGCTCGGGGCCTCGCCGGCACGCGTGTTCCGCACGATCACGCTGCCGCTGGCGGGCCGCAGCCTGCTGGCCGGCGCCCTGCTCGGGTTCTCGCGCGCGCTCGGCGAATTCGGCGCGACGCTGATGATCGCGGGCAACATCCCGGGCGAGACGCGCACCATCGCGATGGGGATCTACGCGTTCTCGGAGGCCGGCCACGACGGCGACGCGAGCCTCCTCATCGGCACGTCGATCGCGGTGGCGTTCGTGGTGCTGTGGCTGTCGAACCGCCTCGACCGGGGAGCCGTCGCGTGATTGCGCTCGACTTCCTCGTCAGGCAGGGAGCGTTCACGGTCGAGATCCGCGAATCGCTCCCGGCAATAGCCACCGCCATCACGGGGCCCTCGGGCGCGGGCAAGACGACGATCGTCGAGGCGGTGGCGGGCCTTCGACGTCCGGAGCGCGGCCTGATCCGGATCGGCGATCGCGTGGTGTTCGATCGCGCGGCCGGGATCGACGTGCCGCCTCGCGCGCGACGCGTCGGCTACGTGCCGCAGGATGTGGCGCTGTTCCCGCACCTCGACGTCGACGCGAACATCGCGTACGGCGCACGGCCCGCCACCAACGGCCACCGCGACAGGATCCTGCGCCTCACGGGCGCGCAGTCGCTGCTCGGCCGTCGCGTCGATGGCCTGTCGGGCGGCGAACGCCAGCGCGTCGCGCTTGCGCGCGCGCTGATGACCGACCCGCAGGTGCTGCTGCTCGACGAGCCGTTTGCCGCGCTCGACGCCACGGCGCGCGCGCAGGTGGCGGCCGACCTCGCGGCGATTCGCGACGATCTCGCGCTGCCGCTGCTCATCGTCTCGCACTCGTCAGACGACGTGACGGCCCTGGCCGAGTGGGTGATCGACGTGGCGGCCGGGCGTGTCGTGTCGTCGAGCGCACGCACCGGGTCCTGATTCCAGCCGCCACACCGCGCGTCGCCGCGCCATCGTCGCCACGCATGCGCCGGCAGTCGTCGCCATCCGCTGGCGCCGCCCGGCGCATGACAGACGCCCTGTGGTGATCCGCCGCGGCGATCCTGTTACCCTCTCTCGTTCCTCACTCTCGAGTGGCCGATCCTCGGGCCGTGGTCGCACTTCGTCTGCCCTGGAGTTCCATGCGTCGTCAGATCTTCGCGTGCGCGGCCGTGCTGTGCGTCCTGGCCATCGCGCCAGGAGCCGAGGCGCAGGTATCTCCGGCCCCGGCGGGTGGTCAGGCGCCTGCGGCGGCCGACGGCGACGCGATCGTCGACGTCAACCGCATCGATCCCACCAGTTTCAAGGCGCTGGCCGTGCGGGTGTCGGGCGACGACCGGCCGCGCATCGACGGACGGCTCGATGACGCGGTGTGGGCGCGCGCGACGGCCCAGGGCGACTTCATCCAGCGCGAACCGAGGTTCGGGGCGCGATCGACCGAGCGCACCGAATTCCGCATCCTGTACGACGACCGGACGCTCTATTTCGGCGTGTGGGCATTCGATTCGGCGCCCGATCGCATATTCGCGAGCGAACTCAAGCGCGATTCGGGCCTCCGCAAGGGCGACCAGGTCAAGATCATCATCGACACCTTCCACGACAAGCGGAACGCGTTCTACTTCAGCACCAATCCGCTCGGTGCCTACAAGGACGCGCACTCGGTCGACAACGGCCGGATCATCAACTACGACTGGAACGCGGTCTGGGAAGTGAAGACGAGCCGCGACGATCGCGGCTGGTACATCGAGATGGCGATCCCGCTCAGCCAGTTGCGCTTCAAGGGAAGCGTGGACGAGGCGGTGTGGGGGTTGAACCTGTGCCGGATCATCCTGCGCAAGAACGAAGAGGCGTACTGGGTGCCGTTCCCGCGCGAGTGGGCGTCGGTTGGGTTCTCGCGCGTCGAGCGCGCCGGCGTGCTCGGCGGGCTCGCCAACGTGCAGTCGCGCCGCAAGCTCGAGCTGCTGCCCTACGTCACGCCGACGGTGTCGCGTGACTACGACGCCCAGACACCGACCGACACCCACGCCGACTACGGCCTCGACGCCCGCATCGGCCTCACGTCGAACTTGCAGGCCGACCTGACATTCAAGACCGACTTCGCGCAGGTCGAGGCCGACCAGGAGGTCGTCAACCTCACGCGGTTTTCGCTGTTCTTCCCCGAGAAGCGCCAGTTCTTCACCGAGAGCGCGGCAACGTTCGACTTCGGCACCGTCGGCTCGGTGCTGACCGGTGGCGACTCCGACGCCGATGCGGGGCTGCTGCAGCTGTTCTACAGCCGGCGTATCGGGCTCGAGGACGGGCGCGAGGTGCCGATTCTCGCGGGCGGCAAGCTGACGGGACGGACCGGCGCCTGGACGCTCGGTGCGATGAACATCCAGACCGACGACGCGACGTTCCGCGAGGCCGATGGACGCACGCGCGAAACCCCCGGCCAGAACTTCAGCGTGATCCGCGTGAAGCGCGACCTGTTCGCGTCCTCGCAGTTCGGCGCCATCGTCGTCAACCGCGAGGGCGGGCTGGCGACCGACCACAACCGTGCGCTCGGCATCGACACCAACGTGAATCTCGGCAAGGCGTGGCGCGTGTCTGGCATCGCGGCAAAGACCTTCACGCCCGACACGTCTGGCAAGGATCTCGCCGGCGCCGTCGATGTGTCGTGGAAGACCGACCGCTTCTACGCGGGAGGGACCTACCTCGATGTCGGCGAACGGTTCAACGCCGAGATGGGGTTCATCAGGCGCATCGACACCCGCAACGGCAAGATCAAGGCGGGCTGGTCGCCGCGGCCGGCGTGGCGCGGCGTCCGGCAGGTCACGATCGGCTCGGCGCTCGACTACTACGAAACGCACGCGGGCGTCGTCGATTCGCGGAACCTGGGGGTCGATCTGCTGGTCACCCGGCAGGATGGGGGCTCGTTCAGCGTGACCTACGACCGCGACTACGACTTCCTCGCGGGGCCGTTCAGGTCGAACGCCGGCGTCGTGCCCGTTGGCGGCCACCGGTGGAACACGTGGAAGGCGACGTATTCGCAGAGCAGCGCGAAGCGCGCGTACGGCAGCGCGACCGTGGAGGGAGGCGGCTATTACAGCGGCGACCGCATCACGTATCGCCTGAACCTGAACTTCGTCGTGCGCGACACGCTGCTGCTCGAACCGAACTACACGCGCAACGAGGTCACGCTGCCGGGATACGGCAAGTACTCGACGAACGTCCTCAACACGCGGCTCAGCTACTCGTTCTCGCCCGACCTGTTCGTGAAGGGCTTCTTCCAGTACAACGACGACCGCAAGCAGGCCAGCTTCAACGCCCTGCTCTGGTACATCTTCCGCCCGGGCAGCGACCTGTATGTCGTCTACAACCAGGGATGGGAGACCGACCTGCCGGGCCCGAAGTCGTACCGCCCGCGCAGCAAGTCGCTCACGGTGAAGATGACGTACTGGCTGTCGCGCTGAGCAAGCCGGCGCCGCACGTCACGCCTGGTGCAGGGGCGTCGACCCGCGCCGGTTCGAACGACCGACCTCGGCGACGTGAGGTTCCGCGATGCCCGCCGCGCGGTGGTGCTGGCCCTACTGAGCGCCAAGTGGTTCCTGAAGCGCCGTCCTGATCGCGCGGGGCTCGACAGAACCCGCGCGCCCAATCGCCGCCAGCGTGGCCGCGGCCACTTCGTGCGCACGCGCCTGCGGGTCGGTCGATGCTGCGGCCGCGAGCACCATCCACTGCATGCGCGTGCCGGGCAGGCCCGGGTGATCGATGGCGTTGCCGATCAGCGGCAGACCGGCGCGTTCGGTGATGCCGGCCTGGGCGACGGCACGCACGTCGGCCGGCGTCGCGATCACCACGTGCGCGCCCGCGTCGACGAGTGCCTGCGTGGCGGTCTCGAGGGCGGCGGCGTCAGCCGCATCGTCGCGAAGGTCGAGGGTGACGCGTACCGAGGCCTCGCCGATGCGCACGCCACCCGCCGCGTTGACGGCAGCCACGGCGTCGTCGTAGCCGCGCTGCATGGCCTTTGCGCGTGCCGCATCGTGCCCCGTCAGCGGCAGCGTCGCCCCGAGGACGATGGCCGCGGGCGCCGGCGCCTGCCTAGGGCCACCGCACCCGACGGCGATGGCCACGGCCATGACGGCCAGGCCGCGAAGGCGGGGGCGACGAATCCGATCGCGTCCGTTCGTCGCCCGTTGCACCCGCCGTCCTCCCGTCGAATCAGTAGTAGAACACCTGGAACTGCACCGTGACGCTGTGCAGGTCACGCGCCGTCGTGTTGTCGATGCGCTGGTACGCCGCCTTCAGGTTGGCATTGGCGCCGCGCAGATAGTACGCCAGCCCGGCCTGGATCCGCGTCTGGTCGTTGAGGGCGGCCAGGTCATTTGCGAAACGCTGGCCTTCGACCCGCACGAACGGCTGCAGCTTCGACGCGGTGTGGTAGTAGCCCGTTTCGGCCATCCACGTCGTCTGCTCGCGGACCGTCGCCAGGAAGTCGCCACCGTCGTACGTGATGACGTTGGCCTGCGCCGTGATCGCGCCGGGGCCCGCGGGACGGTCGATGAACACGTCGACGGCAAACGCGTTGTAGTCGTCCTGGTGATCGACGCCACCGCCGACAACGAGCAGCTTCTTCCTGCCCAGGGTGGTGCCCGTGTAGAAGAACGGCGTCACGTCGGCTTCCCAGAAGCTGTATTGCGCGCGGCCCGCCACGCGGAAGCCGTTCGTCGCCCGCTGGTCGCGCAGGCCCTGGAGCACCGCGACGCGGTACTCGAGCTTCTTTCCGGCGGCATAGCCCTTGACCTGGACGCCGCTGTCGCGGCCGTTGTTGCCCTGCATGGCCGCGTTCTGCACGAACGAGTACGCGCCGTAGTCGAGGCCGAGGTGTGCCGGAGCCGCCTGCGCGCAGTTGCGGCACAGGGGCACGTAGAACAGTCCGCCCATCACGGTCACGTCGTCGTTGGGCTTCCACTCGAACCAGCCGTCCTGCAGGATGACCGCCTGGCTCAGCGTCTTGGTGCCCGCGCTCGACTTGCCGAGGTTCGGGACGTCGGTGTCGAGGAAGAACCCGAACTGCCTGCCGATCGTGCCGCCGAGGATGATGCGGGCGCGTCGCAGGAAGATGTTCTTCGCGTAGTCGTCGCGTGCCGGATTCTGCGCCACCTCGGCCCAGCTCTGGACGAGCGTGCCGATCTTGAACGACGTGTTCTCGTCGACCTTGACGACCGCCTGCGCACGCGCGCTCGCCGACACGGCCAGCGACAGCAGGATGGTGAAGAGCAGGACCTTGCGGGGCATTGACGTCCTCCAGCCGTCGGGCCGGAGGACGCCGCCATCAGCGATCGCCGGCCGTGGGCGCGGGAGTGGTCCAGAAGTACTTCTCGAACCACTCGGTGTTGTGCTCGAGGGCCGCGCGCTGGGCTCGGGGCTTGGTCAGCCCGTGTCCGAACCCCTTGTAGACAATGAGGCGCGACGGCACCTGGCGATCCTGGAGTCCACGGAACAGCTCGTAGGCGTTCGGGGCGGGCACGCGCAGATCGCGTTCCCCGTGTTGTATCAAGGTGGGGGTGGTCGCGCGTATGACGGCCGTCATGGGCGACGTCGTCGCGTAGATCGCCGGGTCGTCCCACGGCGTCGCCTTGAGGTACTGCCGCGTGAACGGCGTGATGTCCGTGTTGACGTAGTAGGTCATCCAGTTCGAGATGCCCGCGCCCACCGAGATCGCCTTGAAGCGATCGCTGTGGTGCGTGGTGAGGAACGCCGAGATGTAGCCGCCCTGGCTCCATCCCATCGCCCCGACGCGGCCGCGATCCACGAGGCCCTGCGCGACGAGATGATCGATGCCCGACAGCACGTCCCACGCATCGCCGACGCCCAGGTTGCGGACGTTGAGCGCCCGGAACGCCGCCCCGTACCCTGCACTGCCGCGGTAGTTGGGCTCGAGCACCAGCGCGCCGCGCGCGACCCACATGTCGATGGGATAGACCCCCGTCGCGCCGAACGGCACTGGCCGCGAGGTGCCCGTCGGGCCGCCGTGGATGACCACCAGCAGCGGATAACGCTTGCCAGCGACGAAATCCGCAGGCTTGTGCAGCACTCCCTCGATCGACGCGCCATCCTGGCTCGTCCACGCGATCAGCTCACGCGTGCCGAGGGTCCACGCGTCGAGCTGTGCGTTCGACGTCGTCAGGATCGTCGCCTGCATCGTCGCGAGTGGGGCCACGGCGACCTCAGCGATCGACGTCGCGGTTGCGCGTGTGAACGCGGCCGTCGCGAAGTCGCGTGAGAACGCGAATCCCTGGTCGACGACCGCCGCGGCCGGGCCGAGCCGTTCGATCTTCGTCGTCGCGGGATCGACCCGGTGCAGGTAGCTCCACGTGCGGGCCAGGCCCTGGAAGAGGATGCCCGCGGGCGACCACGCCACGAGGTTGGCGTCTTCGTCGAAGCTTCGCGTGACGACCTGGATGGCGCCGCCCGCCGACGGGATGGTCGCGATCAGGCCGTTGGCGTAGTAGAACGCCGGGTCGCTCATTGTCGTCTCGAACGCGATGCTGCGGCCGTCGGGCGACCACACCGGGTGCGTGTCGGGTCCGGGCTGCGTGACGAGCGCGGTGACGCGGCGATCCGCGGCGTGCACGATCGAAATGTCGTCGGTGCCCGTTCCTGGCCGTGACGTCGGGGCATGGTCGAACGCGATGCGTGTCGCGTCAGGTGACCACTCGAACGACCCCACGACGAAGTCGCCCGAGGTGAGCCGCTCGACCTTCCGCGTGGCGAGATCGACGACGTGCAGGTGCGTGAAGGCCCGGTCTTCCTCGACGATCTCGTATTCGCCGTCACGTTCGTCGCGGGCCTTCATCGCGGCCGGCTTCGCGTCGGCCTGCGTGAAGGCGATGCGCGTGCCGTCGGGCGCCCAGTCGAACGCGTTGACGCCCGTGTCTGACGTGGTCACGGCCTCGGCCTCGCCCCCGTCGAGCGACAGCACGAAGACCTGGCGCTTGCCGTCGCGATCCGACACGAAGGCCAGCCGCGTCGCATCGGGGCTGAAGGCGGGCGCACTGCTCGACTTCTTCGCGCGCGTGATCTGGCGAACCTGTCGCGTGGCGACATCGACCATCCAGATGTCGGTGTCGAAGGCGTTGTCGTCCCAGTTCGTCCTGCGCACGGTGTAGGCGATGCGCGCACCGTCGGGCGAGAGGGCGGGCGCGCCGACGCGCGCGAGGTTGACGATGTCGTCGTGCGTGGGCACGCGCCGGTCGGCGGCGTCCAGTGACAGCGAGAGGCACGCGAACACACAGCCAGCGACGATCGGGAATCTCATCACCCCTCCAGTTGACGAGGGGCATTGTAAGATCGCGGCCGTGCTGGTGCTCGTGCATCATGGCGACGCGGTCTCTGACGAGCTGGACACGCAGCGGCCGCTGTCGCCGCGCGGGCTCGCCGGGGCCGAGCGGCTCGCGACGGCCGTGCGGGCGCGCGGCGTCGTGCCCGCCTGCGTCTGGCACAGCGGGAAGATGCGGGCGCGGCAGACGGCCGAGGCTTTCTGGCGCATCTGCAGCACGCAGGCGGCATTTGCGGCCATCCGCGGGCTGCAGCCGACCGACAATGCCGAGATGCTGAGGACGCTGATGGCCGACGAGGCGCGCGTGATCTGCGTGGTGGGGCACTTTCCGCACCTGCCGCGCGCGCTGTCGTTGCTGACGACCGGCATCGACGATGCCGGGGCAGTGTTTCCGCCGCACGGGCTCGTCGTGCTCGAACGCGACGACGTGCTGCGCTGGCGCGAGGTGTGGCGCCTGGGCGAGGACGGGGTGTGATGCGCCGCATGGCGGTGGTGGTGTGGGTGGTTGCGGCGGCGCTGGCCGTCGCGTCGGCCCAGTCTGGCGATACGTTCGCCATCCTCAATGCGCGGATCCTCGATCCCGTGGCCGGGCGCGTGGCGGCCGCGACGACTGTCGTGATCGAGGGCGGGACGATCGCCGCCGTGCACGGCGCGGGTTCGCCTCAGTTGCCTGCGGGCATCCGCACGATCGACGCCAAGGGCGCGACGATCGTGCCTGCGCTGGCCGACCTCTCGGTGCAGGTGGCGGCGACGCTCGGCGTCGACCGCGACTACTTCCACAGCCTGTCGCTGGCGCACGGCGTGATGCGGGTTCGCGCGATCGACGGGCGCCTGCCGATGGCCGTCGATGACCGCGCGCGCATCGCCGCGGGCGAGGTGCTGGCTCCGCGCACGTGGATCGCGGGCCCGCTCATCGACATGCGTCGTCCGCTCGGGCAGCTCGGCGGGCCGATCCTCGCCGGTGGGCTTGCGCCGCTGCAGCAGGTCAACGATGCCGCGTCGGCGGCCCAGGCGGCCCAGGCCCAGGCGGCCGCTGGCGTCGATTGGGTGCGCGTCGGCGGCAACGTGCCGGCGACGGTGGTGACGGCGGTTGTCAAGGCCGCCCGTTCCAGGCAGGTGAAGGTCAGTGCCGACGCGCGGGCAGCGTCGATGCTGCAGCTGGCGCAATCCGGCGTGACGCTGATCGATGGCCTGGGATTTCCGGTCAAGGCCCAGGCCGAGCTCGATGCGGCGTGGAAGTCGCGCCCCGATGCGCCCACCGATGGCGTGGCGGCACTCGACGCGGCGTGGGCCCAGGTGACTGCCGTCGAGATGCGGGCGCTGGTCGGCGCGCTGGTCAAGGGCCGCGTGGCCGTCGCGCCCATGCTGCGCGCCGCCGATGCGCAGCGCGACGACCCTCCGAAGGACGAACTCGACCTCGTGCCCGAGCGCGGCCGCGGCGCGATCGCCGCGCGTGTGGCCCGGGCTGCGGGCAAGCCCGCGGAGGATCGCCGGGCGCGCGCCCGCGCGCAGCGGATGGCGTTCGTCAAGGCATTTGCGGCCGCAGGCGGCACGCTGGTGCTGGCGAGCGGGGCCGGCAGCGACGGTTATCCCTCGCCGGGGCTGGCCGTCCACAAGGAGATGGCGCTGTTGCTGGAAGCGGGCGTCACGCCGGCGCAGGTGTGGAAGGCCGCGGTGGCCGATGGTGGCCTATTGCTCGGAGAGTCCGATCGCACCCTGCGCGTACGCGCCGGGGCGCCGGCCGACCTCGTCGTGGTCGCCGGTGATCCGCTCACCGACCCGGCAGCCCTGTCATCCATCACGCTGCTGGTGAGGCGCGGCGCGGTCCTCGACCGCGCCGTTCTCATCCGCCGCGCCGCCCGCGCGACCGGCGTCGTCCGCTAACCGGGCCCCGATCCTGTTGTCGCCGCACGACCTGCCGCCCGCTTACGAAAAACGTTAATTCGGGTCAGACCCTCATCATCGCCCGTTTACAGGGCGACACCTGGGGTTTCCGCGCGACGAGCGGCACGGCGGCGTCAGAGCCCCAGCGTGCGCAGGACCTCGCGGTTGCGGCGCGCGCTGTCGGCGGGCGCGCCCATGCCCGGCAGGACGTCCTGCTCGACGACCACCCAACCGTCGTAGGCCGTGCCGGTCAGCGCGGCGACAACCGCGGCCAGGTCGACGGCGCCCTTGCCGAGCTCGCAGAAGATCCCCTGTCGCACGGCCGCGAAGTAGTCCCACTGCTCGGCGCGTGCGCGCGCGGCCACCTCGGCCGAGCAGTCCTTCACGTGCACGTGCCAGACGCGGTCGCGGTGCCGGCGCAGCGTCTCGACCGGGTCGGCCGTGCCGCCGTACAGCAGGTGGCCGGAGTCGAAACACAGGCCGAGCAGGTCGGGGGGCGTCCGCTGGAGCAGTTCATCGACCTCCCACGGTGTCTCGACAAACCCGGCACAGTGGGGATGGAACACGGTGCGGAGTCCCGTCTCGTCCTTCACCGCACGCGCGATCGCCGTGGCGCCGGCGGCGAACGTCTTCCAGCGCGCCTCGTCGAGCGAGTCGTCGCGGCGGATGCGGCCGGCCTGCGCCGTGCGATGTGCGTCGCGGCCGTTGTCGTCGGCGAGCACGATGACCGGTGACACGGTGCTGGCCTGCGCGAGCAGGCGTGCGGTGCGCACGGCGATGCGGATGCCTTCGTCATGCGTCGACGCATCGGCCATGAAGACGGGCACGAACGCGCCGAGCAGCGACAGTCCGCGTCGATCGAATTCCTCTCGCAGGCGGCTCGACTCGGTGGGCATGAACCCCCAGTCACCCAGCTCGCTGCCGATGTAGCCGGTGGCGGCGATCTCGTCGAGCACACGGTCGTAGGGGTACGACTCCCCCATCCCTTCGAACTCGAGCACGCCCCATGAACAGGGCGCATTGGCAACGCGAATCATGGCGAGACGACCTCCGGGAACGTCGCAGGGCCGCGGGCTACCAGCCCCCGTGTGAATCCACGAACGCCTCGACGTCGGCGAGCGTGGGCATGTCGTTGGCGCAGCCGTGACGGGTCACGACGATGGCGCCCGTGGCATTGCCGAAGCGCAGGGCGCGATCGAGCGTCCAGCCGTTGAGCCAGGCGTAGAGCAGGCCGCTGGCAAACGCGTCGCCGGCGCCGAGGACGTTGAGCACCTCGACCGCGAACGGCGCCGCATCGACGGGCGGGGCATCGCGCCGGAACAACGTCGCGCCGTCTGCGCCGCGCTTGCAGACGAGCGCATGGATGCCCGTGTCGAGCAGGCGGTCGATCGCGTCGGCGTCGTCGAGTCGGCCACCTGCCGCCGCCCGCACCTCGTCGCGCGTGCCCAGGGCGAGGTCGGCGCCGCGCAGCAGGCCACGCACGGCCGCGCCGAACGTCTGCGGATCGGGCCAGAGCGTCGGCCGGTAGTCGAGGTCCACCACCACGGTCGTTCCCGCCGCGCGCGCCACTTCGGCGGCGTAGGCCGTCGCCGTGGCGCTCGGCTCGGCGCACAGGCCCGTTCCCGAGAGGAAGAGCACGCGCGCGGCCGCGATCGGCGCGGCATCGACGTCCGCGACCGAGAGCACCACGTCGGCGCAGTTGTCACGGTAGTACGTCAGCGAGAAGGTGTCGGGGGGCTGGATGGTGACGAGGGCAGCGCTGGTCCGCCGTCCTGGCTTGGTGGGGCTGCACGCGACGTCAACGCCTTCGCGCGTGAGGAAGTGCGTCACGAACTCGCCGACGGGGTCGTCGCCCACCGCCGTGAGCAGCGCCGAGCGCAGCCCCAGCCGCCGCGTGCCGACGGCGACGTTGGTCGGGCAGCCGCCCACGAAGGCATTGAACGCCGAGACGGCCGTGATGGGCACCCCGATCTCGCGCGCGTACAGGTCGATGCAGCTGCGGCCCATCGACAGCACGTCGAACCGGCGGCCGGCGGGCGGGGTCACGGCTTGGCCTCGACCCGCAACTGGTAGCCGCACGACTCGCGGATCGACAGGGCGCTCTTCAGCTCGAGGGCCTGCAGCGGCCGGTCGCGGTCGTCGAGCCGCTCGAGCAGGACACGCGCCGCTTCGAAGCCGAGTTCGTACTTGGGGAAGTTGATGGTCGTCAGCCGCGGCGTGAACGAGTCCATCCACGCGTGGTCGTCGCAGGTCACCACGGCGACGTCCTGCGGGCAGCGCAGCTGGTACTGGCGCAGGGCCTTCATGAAGCCGACGGCCATCACGTAGTTCGAGATGAAGACGGCGTCCATCTTCCGCTTGAGCAGCGCGATACCGGCCTCGTAGCCCGACGTGCCGCGGTAGTCGCCCTGGTAGAACAGCGTGCGGTCGAAGGGGCGTCCCCACTCGCGGAGGGCCTTCTTGTAGCCCTGGATGCGCCGCTCGGTGGGTGTGACGCCGACGAGGCCGCCGATCATGCCGACACGCTTGTAGCCGAGCCTGAGCAGGTGCGACGTGCACTCGTAGCCGGCGTCGCGGTCGTCGAGCACGATCGAGTCGGCGGCCACGCCCTGCACGAGGCGCGTGACCTGCACGATCGGGATGCGCGCCTTCTCGAGGCGGGTCATCACGTCGCGCGTGCCCGCCTGCGGCGAGGCGGTGACGAGGATGCCGTCGACGCGCTTGGCGATGAACAGGTCGAGGTACAGCTCTTCCTTGCGCGGGTCGTCGTCCGTATTGGCCAGCAGGAGGGTGAAGCCGGCCTTGTGGGCACGGTCTTCGGCGCCCCGCACGACCTCGGGCCAGAACGGGTTGGCGATGTCGGGCACGACCATGCCCAGCATGTGCGACTGCTGCTTGGCGAGCGAACGGGCGAGGAGGTTGGGCTGGTAGCCGAGCTTGCGGATGGCATTCTGCACGCGCGCCTTGAGCGGCGGGCTGACGTAGGCGCTGTCGTTGACGACGGCCGAGACCGTCGCCACCGAGACCCGCGCTGCGCGCGCGACGTCGTAGATGTTCGCCATGCGGCTGGACGCACCAGGTGCCAGGGCGTTGTGCGAGGCGTCGACTGGAGCGGCCGGAGTCTACCACCGGACGCGCGGCCTGCAAAGCGCTTCGCTGGACCCATGCCGACAGGGCGCCCTGGCGGGCCGGGGGCGCGACTCGGCCGTCGTACGGGTCCGTTCCGTGTCGCGCAATTGGTCATTGACAGGCCTCTCCCGTCGTCCAATACTCTGAGGCCTCGAACAGACCTCCGACCGGTGGCGACCCCGATCGCCGTGGAGAATCCGATGGGCCATCAGGAACACCCAGACGATAGCGATCGCGAGCGAGCGAAGCGCTTCGGCGGGTCGGCGTGGGTGACGCGCCGCGCGTTCCTCGAGTCGGCCTCGCTGGGCGCCGGTGTACACCTGGCGGCCGCCACTTCGTCATCGTCGCCACGCCGGCCGCCCGTGGCATCGCCATCGCAGGCGTTCTCGGTGGGGTTCCAGATCTTCGGCTGGGGTCGGTACTTTCCGTCGGCCTGGTGGAAGGGGGCGGCGGCTGTTGGCGCCCTCGGCTACCGCGGCATCGAAGGCGAATACACCATCGCGGAGTTGTACACCGGCCGCGACGACGAGTTCGCCGCGGGCATGGCGCGCGCCGGGGTCACGTTGTCGGCGCTCTACAGCACCACGGATCTCGAACGCGCGCCCGAGCAGTGGGAGAACACGCGCAAGAACCTCGCGGCCGCCGCGTTCTGCGCGCGTCACGGCGCGCGCACCATCGTGCTCGGCGGCACCGAGGCCCACGACAAGTCGCCGGCGGCCATTGCCGCGTTCTGCAAGGCCGCGACGACGCTCGGGCGCGCGATGCACGACACGCACGGCGTGCGCCTGGCGGTGCACCCGCACATGGGCGCGCTGATCGAGTCGCGCGACGACATCAGCCGCGTCATGGACGGCACCGACCCCGCGGTGTTCTTCCTCGCGCCCGACACCGGGCACCTGCTCGCCGCCGGGTGCGATCCGGTCGAGGTGTGCCGCACCTACGCCGAGCGGATCGTTCACCTGCACCTCAAGGACTACCGCCCGGGTGCCGGCGGGCAGCGCGGCGCGTTCCTGCCCCTGGGCGACGGCGGTGTCGATTTCGCCGGGCTGATCGACGTGCTGCGGCAGCGCGGGTTCTCGGGCTGGATGAACATCGAGATGGATGGCGGCCGAGGCGCCGATCCGGCCGACGTCGCGCGACGCGCGCTCGCCTTCGTCGAGCAGCGCCTGCACCTCGTGGTGCGCAGGGAGGCGGCATGACGGCCTCGTCGGCGACGCGGCGCGTGAAGTGGGCGGGGTTCCTCGCCATCTTCGTGTGGGGCAGCCTGGCGGGCCTGCTGGGCGCGGTGCTGCCGGCCCTGCGCGAACGGGCGGGCCTGACGCTGGCTGATTCGGGACGCGTGTTCATCGCGCTGTCGTGCGGCCTCGTGGTGTCGAGCCTCGCGGTGGGGCCGCTGATCGATCGCGCGGGCAAGCGCCCGGTGCTCATCGGCGCCGTGATGCTGGTCGTCGCCGCCCTGCTCTCATTCACCGCGGCCCACAGCCTGGGCCTGATGCTCGTGCTGTCGTTCGCGCTCGGGGCCGGCGGCAGCGCCCTGGTCACCGCCGCGCACGCCCTGGTCGCCGATCTCAACGCCGATCACCGCGCGGCGTCGCTCAACCTGCTCGACTTCTTCTTCGGCGTGGGCGCCTTCGTGACGCCCTTCGCGATCGTGCCGCTCCAGCAGCAGGGCGGCGTCGACCTCGTGCTGTACGTGCTGGCGGGGTTTGCGGCGATCGTGCTGGCCTACCTGCTGCTCCAGCCGTTTTCGGCCGTGCACGAGGCGGCGGGCCACAGCACGGCGGTGGGTGGCGGCTGGCGGCAACTGCTGACGCCCGCGTTCATGGTGCCGGCCCTGCTGATCTTCCTCTACGTCGGCACCGAGCAGTCGATCTGGGACTGGCAGGTCACGTATTCGATGCAGCACCTGGGCCTGAGCCAGGTCGATGCGGCGCGCATGCTCTCGGTGTTCCCGGTGGCGATCATGGCCGGCCGCGCGATCAACACGCGCGTGCTGCTGCACGTCGACGCCGTGACCGTCCTGCGGGTGAGCACGATCGGGGCGCTGGCGTCGTTCACGGTGGTGATGCTCGCCTCGTCGCCGGCGGTGGCGACGGTGGCCCTTGCCGCCGCGGGGGTCTGCATGGCCACCGTGTTCCCGACGACGCTCGGGGTGATCAGTGCACGGTTTGCCTCGGTGTCAGGAACGGCCCTGGGCGCGGCGATCACCTGCGGATGGCTGGGGTCGGTGGCGATTTCTCCGGGGTTCGGGTTCGTCGCGCATCAGCACACCTTTGCGCGGGCGTACCTGCTGATCCTGGCGGCGGCGGCGGCGATGGTCGTGGTGACCATGTTGATGGCACGAACGCAGGCGGCGGGCAGGATGCCGTCGCCCGTGGTGGGGGCGCCGGGCGCGGGCCCGGATGTCCTGCGGAAGCACGAGCACTGATTGCACGGTTTTCCCGTTCGGTGGAGGGGAAGGAGCATCTGCATGGGAGCGAAGGGATTCGCCCGGTTTACCGGGATGGTGGTGTTGGGGGTGCTGCTGGCATTCGCGACGCAGGCCGCCGCACAGATTGACACGGCGTCGATCGTCGGCACGGTGACCGATCAGTCGGGCGGCGTGTTGCCGGGCGTCACCGTGACGGCCACGCAGGACGCGACCGGCGTCGTGTCGAGCACCGTGACCAACGGCCAGGGCCAGTACGTGTTCTCGGGCGTCAAGGTGGGCACCTACACCGTCGTCGCCGAACTGGCCGGGTTCAAGAAGGCCGAGCGCACCGGGGTGCGCATCAGCGTCCAGGATCGCGCCGCCGTCGACTTCTCGCTCACGGTCGGTGAAGTGAGCGAAGTCGTGTCGGTCTCGGGCAAGTCCGAGATCCTGCAGACCCAGTCGGCCGACATCGGCAACGTTGTCGACGAGAAGCAGGTGCAGTCGCTGCCCCTGCTGGGACGGCGGTACTCGGAACTCGCGTTCCTGACCCCCGGTGTGGTCGTCGCGCCTGCGGGTATCACGAGCCGCGGCGAAGACACGTTTTTCAACGCCAACGGCAACTACGCGACGTGGAACAACTACACG
>JAEUQQ010000743.1 GCA_016789685.1 Acidobacteriota bacterium
AGCGCGACGCCAAGGTCGGCGCACCCGACGAGACGTGCCCGCCCTTCCAGGTCGGCTGGCCGAAGTAGACGGCGCGCTCGGCCACGAGCGGCGCATTACCGGTCACGGTGATGCTGAACGAGCGGTTCGTGAGCTGGGGAAACTGGCGCGTCCACACCGTCTCGCGGGCCCGCGCGGGAATGGTCACGACGTGCGTCACCGTCTGCCCCGACTCGGTCATGAACGAGACGTTGGCCAGCGTCGGCGTCGCATTCGGATTCGCCAGCAGCACGAACGTGTCGAAGTACCCTTGCGACCCTTCGGCGAAGTACCACGTCGTGCTGGGCGACGAGACCGCCGATCCGCTGTGCCCGGAGGCGAAGCCGGGGCCCCACCGCATAGTCCGTTCGACGGCGAGCGGAACGGCGTCGGTCGAGCGCACCTCGATGGCGAACGCCTTGCCCATGCCCACGAAGTCCTCGGGCAGGAGCGTCAGGCGGCTCACCGGCGCCAGCACGCGGTTCACCTCGAACGTCGTCCCGTTGTCGAGCATCAGGTGCACGGCGATCGGCGCCGGCTGCAACGCTGGATTGACGACCACGAGTTCGGTCGAGAAGTCGGCCTGCGTCGACCCCTCGGCGAGGAAGTACGAGAAGTACGGCACGTGGTACTCCAGGTGGCCGGTCACCGACTGCCCATGCCCGTCGACGGCGACCACCGTGATCTCGGTGTCGCCTGCGCCGAGCGGGATGGCCGGAAGGTCCCAGGCCCCCGTGGTGATCAACTCGCCTGATGCACCGCGATCGGTCGTCCAGCGGACCCAGACCGACCCGGAAGCGCCAAACACCTCGCCACCAAGGGTGACCGTCGGCGCAGTCGCCTCGCGAACGCCGGTGGGGCCGTCGAACGACAGGGTGAGTCCCCCGCCAGAACCCGGTGCCGCCACGAACGACCAGGTGTCGCTGTACGCACTCCACTCGTTCATCAGGCTGAGCGTCCGCACGCGCCAGTAGTACGTGCGCCCGGACTGGAGCCAGTTGAATGGTGTGAAGATGATCTCGGGGGTCGTCGAGACGTCGTACTCGTCGTCACCCGTGCCTAGGAGGCCGTCGGGGCCCGGGAGTTTGGCGGCGCCCCGTACCAGCGTCACCGTCGACAGCGGAGATCCGCACGTCGCATCGGCGCAGACCTCAAGCTCGTACATCCGCAGGTGCGACGCGGGAAACGCCGGCGACGGCACGAACGAGAACGCCAGTGGCCCCGACAACGCCATGCTCTCGCCGCGCGCGGGCCGCAGCGGCTCGACCGGCGGCAGCGGTGCCAGGGTCTCGAGCTCCGACCACGCATGGTGGATGCGGAGGTCAGAGGCCTGTCCGGCCTCGACGATGACCTCGAACGGCGTCGTGCCGCGGCCCGGCGCCGGGACGCGTTCGGGCGCCACCTGCATGACGTTCGACGTGCCGAACCCCTCGATTCCAGCCGTCCCCTCGAACTCGAACCGCAGGACGTAGCCGTATGACGCCGCCCCGCGCACCGGGGCGACGAGCGAAGTGATGTCGAAGGTCTGCGTCCGCGATTCGGTGGCAATCAACGTCCCGATGAGCGTGGTGGGCACGGCCCCGACGCCAGCGACCGACAACTCGACGGCGCCCGCGGCCCATCCCCCGGCAGACCGCGCGTCGAAGCGATAGCGCACGTACACGCTCGTCGCCGCGCCCACGAGCGACGTCGCGTCCTCGCTCGCCACGAGATACCCGACGTCCTCGCTGGCCGGCGCCCAGGCCGGCAGCCACGTGGCCCCGTCTGACGACACGTCGATCGCCAGCCCATCGAGATCCGTGAACCTGAAGAACGTGCCGCCGACGATCAGGGGCGTCGTCCCACCCGTGCGCTCGGCCCGGACCACCAGCGCGCCCGCCCCCGACGGCCCGACATGCAGCACCGGAAACAAGCCGTCGTCGTCGATCGTAGCCAGGCCGTTGTGCGATACCACGACGGGGTTGTCGAACACGGCGCCCGACGCGAGGTCGCCCTGGCTCAGCGTGACGCCTGCCGCCGATCGGGCGCCGTAGACGCGCACACGATCGGTGGCCGCGGGCAGCCGTGTCGTGACCTGCAGGGTCGCCTGCAGCAACGGGTGGGGCAGCGACACCGCGTGTCGCGCGGGGGCGTCGGCGATCGCCGGACGCCAGGTTGCCACGCCGGCGTCGCTGACGGTCTGCAGCCCGTGCCCCGCCTCGAAGAGCGCGTCAATCGCCTGCACGCCGGCCGTTGCCTGCGACGACAGGATCGCGTTGCCGTAGCTGAGCGGCGTCCCCCAGGGCGTGGTCGTGTCCTGCCTGAAGAGCCCGATCGGGTTGGCGAGGTACTCGACGCGCTCCCCTGGCCTGAGGTCGAGGTGCAGGAGCGAGCCGCTGGCCGAGGTGACCTCGGAAAAAGCCCCGAGCGGCGTCGAGGTGTAGAGGCCACGCAGGTCGGCGTAGACGTCACCGGCGCGATCGATCAGCCAGGGATCGTCGATGAGCGTTTCCATCCCCGCGATGGTCCTGTTGTCACGGGCGAGGAAGAGGACGTCGCGGTTCGCGTCCATGACGTGCCAGGCGTTGTCGTAGTACACCTCGGGCACGATGTGCCCCGACGGGAACCCGACGGCCCAGACCCTGACCGGGAACCCTGCACGGAAGTACAGGCTGGCCATGGCGGCCGAGAAGTCACTGCAGAGGCCGTAGCCGTAGGAATTGAAGAACCTGACCGGGTCGGCCGATTCGGCGTCGAATTCGCTGTAGGGAAACCAGGCGTAGGCGTGGGTGCGGGCAAACTGCCAGATAGCGCGGGCCCGCTGCTCGTCAGTCATGCCATCGGCCAGGATGGTGGCGAGAATGGCGTCGATTGACGTCAGGTCGCGTCCGTTGGCAATCAGGCGAATGCCAGAAATGGCACCGACACCGACGTTCTCGATGGAGAGCGACGGTCCCATGACGAGATCGGTCGTGGTGATGACGTATTTGTGTGCACTCGAGGACGGCGTGATGTCGGCAGACCGGACGGTCTGCGCGGCGGCAATCCCTGCGCCTCCCGCGACGGCGATCGCCAGCACCAGCCCACGCAGGGCCGTGCGTCGCACCAAAATTGCCAGTCTGGAACGCCCCGGAAGCATCGCCACCCAACCTCAGAAACGATAGACCTGCCGCCGACGCCACAGGTTTGCGCCAGGGGGGCCGCAACCGGGAAAGCAACATCCGCGCCGTCAGGGCGGGGTCACGTCTTTCATTGCAACATTTTTCAAGACCTGCCCCCAGGTCGCGCGTCGCTACTTCCCACGCCCTGCCTCGGGCAACGCTCGCTCGGCCGGCAGGCAGCCAGCCTCACGTGGGGCGACCGGGGGGTCGGGGGCGACGGGGCCGCGGTTGCCCGTGGAAGACCTACACCTGGGCGACGCTGCGATAGGCGTCGAGATAGCGCGCCGCCGCAACGTCGAGCGAAAACAACTCGGCGACGCGCTTGCGGGCCCGGAGGCCCACCGCCTGGCGGTCGGCGGGCGCGAGGCTCGCGATACGGTCGAGTGCGACGGCAAAGGCGCCGGGGTCGGCGGGCGGAACGGTGACGCCCTCGCCGCCGACGATCTGGGCGGAATCACCGACCGCTGTCGCCACGACCGGCACGCCGCACGCCATGGCCTCGGCGATCGCATTCGCGAAGCCCTCGCCATGCGACGGCGACCCCGCCACGTCGCACGCGCTCCAGAGGTCGGCCACGTCGCGGCGCAGTCCCAGCAGGTGCACCCGCGACGCCAGTTCGGGCATCGCGGCCTTCAGGGCGCTGTACTCCGGCGCCTGCCAGTCGATACCCGCTCCGGCCACGAGCACGTGCGCGCCGGGCCATCGCGCCAGCCACAGCCCGAGCGCGCCGGCGAGCACATCGTGCCCCTTCATCGGGTCGTAGCGGGCCACCACGCCGAGCACGAACGCGTCCGAGGGAAGCCCCAGCGCCCCCCTGACCGCATCGCGACGTTCCGGCCGCGGCCGGTAGCGGGCGACGTCGATGCCGTTCGGCACCACGGCCCATCTGCGCGGTGCGTAGCCGAGCGCACGGTGTTCGCGCACCCCGGCGTCGGAGTTGGCGATGACGAGGGCCGGACGGCGCGAGAGGCGCGCGCACCACGCCCGGGTCACGCCCGAGAGCGGCCGGTACTGACGCATGTCGAGGTGCGAGGCGCGCAGGTTCCAGATCAGGGGCGGCGCCGAACGTCCCAGCGTCACGAGGGCCCCGAGCAGGTCGGCGTGGTACATCCACGTCTCGAGGACGTCGGGCCGCCACTCGCGCAACCATCGCCGCATCGTGAACAGCGGCGCGAGCGACACCTGGCCGCGACGCAGGCCGAGCGCCCGCACCTCGATGCCGGCCGTGACGAGCTCGCGGCCGATGGGCCCCTCGCCGGTCAACGAGACGACGAGGTGCGACGACGTCGCGGGATCCATCGCCCGCACCAGGCGCGACAGCATCGACTCGGCGCCGCCGACTTCGAGGCCGGTGATCACGTGCATCACACGCAAGGGGCGAGTGGACAAATCGGGGATGGCTCCGGGCCCGGCGGATGCGCCGGGCGCGTGCTAGCATAGCGGCTCGTTCGATGACCGGTCGAGGCAGTCTGCGTGCTCCCCGTGGAGCGGCCGTCGGCTCGACGCCACGACTCCGATGCCCAGTGACCACGTCCAGCAGTCGCGAACCCGGGTGGTGCTCCTGATCGGCACGCTCGAACGCGGAGGCGGCGAAGGTCAGCTCGTGGCCCTGGCGACGGGCCTGGATCGGGCGCGCTACGACGTCCGCGTGTGCTGCCTCACGAGCGCCGGCCCGCTCGCCGAACCGCTGCAGTCCGCGGACATCCCGACCGACGTCCTAGGCTGGCATGGATTCCCCGTCTTTGCCGGTCTTGGCGCGGTCCGCGGCGTCGTCAGCCTGCTCGGCGTGCTCAATCGCCTGCGCCGGTACTTCAGGCAGCATCGGCCGCACATCGTGCAGGGACAGCTGTTCTGGGCCTACGTGCTGGGCGCACTGGCCGCGGTCCCCGCGGGCGTGGCCGTGATGATCGGATGCCGTCGCAGCCTCCCGATCTTCAAGGGCGGCAATGCGCGGCACCTGTGGCTCGAGCAACTCGCCAATCGTGTCACCACGCTCGTCGTCGCCAACTCGGCCACGGTGCGCGCCACGGCGATCGAGACCGAAGGGCTGCCCGCCGACAAGGTGATCACGATTCACAACGGCGTGACGGTACCGGCCCCGGCCGATGCGGCACAGGTGGCGGCCACGCGCGCATCGCTGGCAGTCGCCCCCGATGCGGCAGTGGTCGTGTGCGTTGCGAACCTGATCGAGTACAAGGGCCATCGTGACCTGCTCACGGCGTGGGCCGACGTGAGGCAGCGGTGCCCGTCTGCGGTGCTGTGGCTGGTCGGCGACGGCGTCGAGCGCCGTGCCGTCGCACACGCGGCCGAGGCCGTCGGCGGGGTGCACGTGCTGGGTTCGCGCGCCGACGTGCAGCTCCTGCTGGCATCGGCGGCGCTGCTCGTGCAGGCCTCGCACCAGGAAGGGTTGCCGAACGCCGTGCTCGAGGGGATGGCGGCCGGCCTGCCCGTCGTCGCCACCAACGTGGGGGGCACGGCCGAACTGGTGGTCGACGGCGAGACGGGGCTCCTGGTCGCGCCGCGCGATCCCGCGCGGCTCGCGTCGGCCATCACCACGCTCCTCGAGGATGCGGACGCACGCGCACGCATGGGACGCGCCGCGCGCGAACGGGTGCGCGCGAGCTTCTCGATGACGCACATGGTGTCGCGCTACGAGCAGCTGTACGACCGCCTGCTCACCGAGGGTGGCCACTGATGTGCGGCATCGCCGGACGCTGGAACTACCTGTCGGGCGCGCCGGTCGATCCGGGCGTGCTGAGGCAGATGTGCGAACTCATCGCACACCGCGGCCCCGACGGCTGGGGCACGCACTGCGACGGCCCGCTCGGCCTCGGACACCGGCGCCTGGC
>JAEUQQ010000750.1 GCA_016789685.1 Acidobacteriota bacterium
TGGCGAACTTCGCCACCGCGGGCACGATGTTGCCCTCGCTGAAGCCGGCCACGAACGACGACACCCTGTAGTCTTCGCGCAGCGCAACGCCCTCGAACCGATACGCGCCGGTGGCATCGGCCTGCGTCGTGCCGACCACGCGCACTCCGTCGTCTACCGCGAAGAACAGGTGCACCTTGGCCAGCGAGGCCGGCGTCACGCCATCGGCCCGCGTGATGCGGCCCGTGATCGTCGCCACCGCCTCGAGCACGACCGTCGCGTTTGCCGTGTCGCCCGCCCGAATCAGGTCGACAACCGTCGTCCCACGCGTCTTGAGCGCATCGCTCACCGCCACGATCTCGCGCCTGCCGACCGGCACGTCGGTCAACGTGAAGCGCCCGTCGGCGCCGCTCGTCACGATCGACAGTCCTCCGCCGACGCGTGCGCCAGCCACGGGAGCCCCTGACGGATCGAGCACGACGCCGTTGACCGTCCCGAGGCCGAGATCGAGCAGGATCGTGACGTTCGCCTGGCCCCCGGCCTGCAGCACGATACCTGCCTCGCCCTGCTGCAGCGTCAACTGGTCGAACGTCTCGAGCCTGAACTTTCCTGACGCGAGCTTCGCGAACGTGAACGCGCCGTTGGCGTCGGTGGTGACGACCGCGAGCGCGCATTCGGTCGGATCGGCATCGGTCGCCTTGCACTCGACGCCGGGTTGCGAGTCGCGCTTGTAGTACGCGATCACCGGCACGTCCGCGGCGGGCGACGTGCCGTCGCCGCGCAGGACGACACCGCTGATCGCGCCGAAGGTGACGGTGGGCGGAATCCGGTCGTCTCGCAGCAGCGTGATGTCGCGGACGGCGAGCGCGCCTGCCGCCGGGATGAACTCGCTCTGCGTGGTCTGCGCCTTGATCACGGTGTTGACCGCCTCGATCAACACGTTGCCCACCGGCACGCCGCTCACGCTGAATGTTCCCGTCTCGTCGGTCGTCGCCCCGTACTGACTGCGATCGGTGAGGCTGGTGACGCGAATCGCCGTTTTCGCGACTGGCGTGCCGTCTTCATCGAGCGTGCGGCCGGTGATCGCGCCGCGCCCGAGGAACACGACGTTGACCTCGAGCCGTTGCCCGTTGCGCTGCACCGCGAAGTTCACACCGCGCGAGTCGCCCGTGCGTGGTTCGACGGCAACGATGCGGCTGGTGCCGACGCTCCGGCCGAGCACGAAGTCGAACGAGAAGCTGCCGTCTTCGTTGGCGGCCTTTTCGCTGATCCCGATGCTGCAGCCCGGCACCGCGAACAGCCGCACGTCGACGCCGACGGCGGTGGTGCCGTCGGCATTGATGACGCGTCCCGAGACGACGCCGCCCTCGGCCTCGATCGTCGACTGCATCGGCAGCGTCGTCTCGTCCATGGCCTGGCCGCGGCGGTCGGCCGCGCCGCGAATCGTCATCGTGCGCGGGACGAAGGGCCCCAGCGAGTCGCGCATGCCGATGAACGCGATGCGTCCGCCCGGCTGCAGCGCCACGCCAACGGCGAGGTTGGCTTCGGGCGAGAATCCGGTGATGAGGCCGCGCGTCAACCCGTCCTGCACACTCGCTTTCGTGACTTCCTCGCTGAAGAGGACGGCGACGACGCGCCCTGCGGGGATGTTCGGGATGTTGCATCCGATGAGATCGGCCTGCGACTGCTGCACGACGGCGATGGCGCGCGGCGCGGGATCGACGACCGATGCGTCGGTGGCTGGCGTCGCCGGCGCGCCAACGGCGTCGGCGAGTTCGACGCGCACGCGGAAGGGAGAGCCCTGCGGCGCGGCCGTTGCGGGGACGTCACCCACGCCGAGCGACGGGAAGGTGACATGGCGCAGTCCGCCCTGTCCGTCGGGGACGACGACGCTGACCGCGAATCCCGGCGTCGCAGCAGCGGTACGCGACAGGCGCACGACGTACTCGCCTGCGACAGGCACGGCAATCAGCGCCAGTTCGCCAAAGGGTTCGCCGGCGGCCTGTCGGAGCGGCAGCAGGTCACCAAACGGGATGTCCTTGCGAATCTGGCTGGCGCTCGCCAGCCCACCCATGCGCAGGCCCGCGGGATCGGTCACCTCGAGCGCGTAGGGCGACGCGCCGCCGTTGCCGGCGATGGCGATCGACAGGTGCGCCGGGCGCCAGGTGGCCTCCTGCGCGAGGTGCCCATGGAAGGCGACGAGTCCCTGCGTGGCGACAGCCTCCCCGAGGTGGGCGCCCAGCGCGGCGGCGAGCACGTCGCCCCTGATCGAGGTCCGCCGCAGTTCGTCGAATCCGCGCGCGTCGGCCTCGCGGAAGCCGCGATCGGCAGCCGTCGTCGCGACTTCGGGAATGCGCGTGAAGTCGTTGCCCACGTAGTCGAGTGCCAGGTGCGTGAGCGTGTCGGGCAGCGGTTCGCCCAGCGAGTACCGGAAGCCGGCCTCGGCCAGTTCGATCGCGCGGTCGTAGACGACCTGCTTCGAGAATCGCGTGACGCCCGTAGGCAGTGCGGCGGCCGGGGCCGTCGCCACCGCCCAGGCCTTGCCGAGCAGGCCGAGCGCGGCCGCGCGCACGTCCGTGGGCAGCGACGCCGTTTCTTTCGGCAGCACCAGCGAATCGGGCGACAGGGGAATCCCGAGCTCGCCGACCGATGTCTTGAGGGCGAACCGCCCATTCACGTTGTCGTCGGAATCGATCGTCGCGGCGACGATGGGGCCCGTCATCAGGGCTATCAGGTCGAAGCTCACCGTTGTCGAGTCGCCGGGCGCGATGTACTCGACATCACGCGTGGGTGCGCCCACCAGTTGGGCCCCGGTGATGTTGGCGGGGTGGAGGTTGACGCTGACGAAGTTCGCGGGCGACTCCGACGTGTTGGTCACCGTGACGTCGAGCGTGTAGGGCTCGCCGGTGTTGATCAGGTCGGGGTGCGTGAAGGTCAGGGTGAACGTCGGGTTGCGCACGAGCACCGTGCCGGCCGCGCGGCCCGTGATGGTGACCGGCCCGACGGGCAGGCCCGACAGGATCCCGGTCATCGCCATCTCGATGACGTGCGTGCCTTCGCGGCGTCCCTCGACGAGGTACTCGGCGCTGCCCGTCTCGCCCGGTGAGAGCGTGCCGATGTCGTCGCCGGTCCCGAGCTTCCCATCGGCGCCCGGCTGCATGACGAGGCGCACGCGTGCCGACTCGCCGCTGCTGGTGCGCGCCATGCGCAGCGGATCGTCGTCACTGTTGGGCACGTTGTCGCGTCCGGCGGGCAGCAGGATCTCGGCGCTCAGTTCCGACACCACGAGGTTGGACCCGAGCGGCGCCACGTTGCCGACCATCAGCGTGACGTTGAAGAACTGGTTGAGGAACCCGATGTCACCGGGAATCACGACGATGCCCGGG
The DNA here is from genome assembly GCA_016789685.1 of Acidobacteriota bacterium. Taxonomy (GTDB): domain Bacteria; phylum Acidobacteriota; class Vicinamibacteria; order Vicinamibacterales; family JAFNAJ01; genus JAEUQQ01. The sequence continues at coordinate 3,366 of JAEUQQ010000750.1, forward strand.
ATGGGCGGGACGCTGAGCTTCTTGCCCTTCAACTCGGGGATGCCGAGCGTGAATCCCACCACCTGCAGGTTGGGGATCTGCGTCTGGATCCTGAGCGTGTCGGGGATGATCGTCTCGAGCCGCGGCAGCTTTGGCGGATCGAGCACGCCGAGGCCGACCTCTTCGAGCGACACGTCGCCCGGCCCCTCGAGGCGCGGGAGCACCACGGGGAACGAAATCGGCACGGGGTTCGATGCGCCGACGGCAAATGCGGCCGTGAAGTTGTAGGCCTGGAAGTTCGACTTGTCGAAGACGATGCCCTTCTCGCGGATCTCTTCGGCCGTCAGCGGGCGCGCGGTCACCTGGGTGACGAGCAGCTTCTCGATGACCTCGATGGTGACGCTTTCGGGCGCGCCGTACAGCAGCACCTCGCCGCCGCTCTCGAGCCTGATGCCGTCGAGCGTGTAGAGGCCCGCCACCGAGAACGGCGGCAGGTTGAA
>JAEUQQ010000763.1 GCA_016789685.1 Acidobacteriota bacterium
GGCGGCGTCGGCGGCGCAGGCGGCCCTCGGCGAGGCCCCGCGCATCTCGCGCTGGAACTTCTCGACCAACGGCATCGCGACCTGCGGCCTGTTCGGCGTGCCCACGGTGGGCTTCGGTCCCGGCAACGAGATCTACGCCCACACACCCGACGACCAGTGCCCGGTCGATCACCTGACCGCGTGCGCGACGTTCTATGCGCTGTATCCCCAGGCGTTCCGCGCCGCGTCGGCCCGGTGACCCCCGCACGACCAGGAGACGACCCGACCATGGCGAACCCCTCGATTACCGCGAATCTCGAACGGCTGGCCGCGATCGACGCCGGCATTCACAACGGCGACTTCCTCCTCACGTGGGAGCAGCGCGACGCCACCATCCAGTTCGTGCTGCAGGCTGCCGAGCTGCTGCAGGACTGCGCGCGCGCCGGCATCTCGACGCGGTTGTTCGACAGCGGCCTCGGCATGTCGATCTTCCGCGACAAGTCGACGCGCACCCGCTACGCCTTCCGCAGCGGCTGCAACACGCTCGGCCTGATGACCGAGGAACTCGACGAGTCGACCTCGCAGATCGCGCACGGCGAGACGGTGCGTGAGACGGCGGCGATGATCGCCTTCCTCAGCGAGGTGATCGGCATCCGCGACGACATGTTCCTCGGCGAGGGACACAAGTACATGGTCGAAGTCGCGGCCTCGCTCGACGAGAGCTACCGCGAGGGCGTCATCGCGCAGCGGCCGGCCGTCGTCAACCTGCAGTGCGACCTCGACCACCCGACGCAGAGCATGGCCGACCTGCGGCACCTCATCGACACCTTCGGCGGCGTCGAGCACCTGCGCGGCAAGAAGCTCGCGATGACCTGGGCGTACTCGCCGAGCTACGGCAAGCCGCTGTCGGTGCCGCAGGGCGTCGTGACGCTCATGGCGCGCATGGGCATGGATGTCGTGCTCGGGCATCCCGAGGGCTACGACCTGGCAGACGAGCCGCTGGCCGCCGCGCGGGCCGCGGCGCAGGCGAGCGGCGGGTCGTTCCGCGTCACCGGCTCGATGGCCGACGCGTTCGACGGGGCCGACATCGTCTACCCGAAGAGCTGGGCGCCGATGTGGGTGATGCGCGAGCGCACCCGGCTCGTCCACGCGCGCGAGCAGGCGAAACTGCACGAACTCGAGCAGCAGGCGCTTGCCAACAACGCGCGCCACACCGACTGGGAGTGCGACGACGCGATGATGGCGCGGACGAGAGACGGGCGCGCGCTCTACATGCACTGCCTGCCCGCCGACATCACGGGCGTCAGCTGCAAGGCCGGCGAGGTGAGCAAGACCGTGTTCGAGCGTGCGCGGCTCGACACCTACCGCGAGGCCGGCCACAAGCCGTTCATCGTCGCGGCGATGATCCTCGCCACGCGCTTCGCGCAGCCCGCCGAGGCCCTCCGCGGGGCGATCGCGTCGGGTGTCATGCGGCGGCGAGGGTGAGATGGGCGACGTGTCGCGTGATCTCATCGTGCTGGCGATCGGCGGCAACTCGCTGATCAAGGACGAAGGCCACCGCACCGTTCCCGACCAGTGGGCGCTCGCGCGCGAGACCTGTCACCACATCGCGCAAATCGTCGAGGCCGGCCACCGGGTCGTTGTCACGCACGGCAATGGCCCGCAGGTCGGCTTCATCCTCAGGCGATCGGAGCTGGCCCTGCACGAACTGCACGAAGTGCCGCTCGATTCGTGCGACGCCGACACGCAGGGCGCGATCGGCTACATGATCCAGCAGGCGCTGGCCAACGAGTTCCGCCGGCGCGGTGTCGCGAAGCAGGCGGTCTCGCTGGTGACGCAGGTCGAGGTCGATCCGGCGAGCGACGCGTTCAGGAAGCCATCGAAGCCCATCGGGTCGTTCATGGATGCCGAGACGGCCAAGGCCCGCGCGCTGCAGGGCGGCTTCGCGATCGTCGAAGACGCGGGGCGCGGCTGGCGGCGTGTCGTGCCGAGCCCGTCGCCGCTCACCATCATCGAACTCGACGCGATCAAGGCACTGATCGAGGCGGGCTTCGTGGTGGTGGCCGTAGGCGGCGGAGGGATTCCGGTCGTGCGCGACGCGAACGGCGATCTCAAGGGCGTCGAGGCGGTCATCGACAAGGACCTGGCGTCAGCACTGCTGGCCAACCGGCTCGAGGCCGACCAGCTCGTGATCTCGACCGGCGTGCCAAAGGTCGCCCTCAACTACGGCCAGCCGACGCAGGTCGACCTCGATCGCCTGACGCGTGACGATGCGGCGCGGCACCTCGCCGACGGGCAATTCGGCAAGGGCAGCATGGGCCCGAAGATCGAGGCGGCCATCCGCTACCTCGACGGCGGCGGCCGTCGCGTCGTCATCACGAGCCCCGATCAGATCGAGGATGCCGTCGAGGGACGGGCCGGGACGATCATCGACGGGTGACACGCTGGCGGCCCAACCACGCGTGTCTTCGCACTGCGGCGACGCGCGTGGCTCGTGGCTGCAGCTGGCTACCTCCGATGTCCCGAGAACACCACCGCGAGGCGCTCGCCGGCCAGCGACGGGGCCAGCGGCATCGCATCCATGAGCCCGGCCAGCCCCGACGTGCCGGTCATGCACACGTCGATGCCCGTCGTGTCGCGGGCGACGCGGTTCGCGCGGGCGAGCGTGTCTTCGTCGGCCAGCACCGGGTACCCGCCGCTCCGCAGCATGCCCGCGACGATCGCCAGCCAGTCGTACGTCTCGTCGTCGAGGATTCCCGTTGCGAGGCTCACCGGCTCAACGTCCCACGGACGCATGTACGCAGAGCGGTGCGTCGCCGCATGGCCGAGCGCGGCGTCGATGTCGGCGTTCGTGGTGTCGCGGGCGATGAGGGCCGCGCGGCGCACACGTTCACGCGCAGCGTGGTGATCGAGCGTCGACAGCGCCGAGGCGGCAACACCGAGCCGGCCGAGGACGGCGAGCGTCACCGCGTCGTGCGCGCGCACCAGCGGCGCGCAGCCGCGTGTCTGCACGGCGTGGAGTCGCGGCAACCGCGCCGCGCACCCGGCGTGATGCGCCCTGGCGAACCCGCGGACGATCGACGAGGCCAGTGCGCCACCCCCGACCTGGACGAACACGGCGTCTGGGGGATGACCGTCGAGCGCGTCGAGGACCTCCCACGCCAGCGTTTCGCCGCCGTCGATCGTCAGGCCGTTGTCGGGCCCCTGGCAACAGAACGGCGTGGCGCCGTCGGCAACCGCGCGCTTGAAGCCGTGATAGCAGGGATCTCCGGTTGCACCGGTCTCGCGCGCGCAGGCGTTGATCGTTGCGCCGAGGGCCAGCAGGCGGCCGACCACTGACTCGCCGGCCCACGTGGGCACGAACACGTCGAGCGCGTAGCCCGCGGCCCGTGCGACCACCGCCGCGGCCAGGGCCGCATTGCCGCAGCTCGCAATGGCCAGGCGCAGATCGTCGTCGACCGCCGTTGCCGACGTCTCGCGCCACACATCGAGCATCAGCATGATGCCCATCAGGTGCCGCGCCTTGTGCGAGCCCGAGACATGCTCGGCCTCGACCTTGACCATGAGGTTGCCGCAGGGCAGGTCGGCGTTGGCCGACAGCGCACTTTCGATCCGCAGCGGCGTCACGCCGAAGCCGGCACCATCGACCTCGGCCACGCGCGCGTCGAGCCGCTCGACCAGCGCAACGAACGCGGCATCACGCATGCCGAGCGCTCGCGCCGCACGGTAGGCCGTGAGCCGCGTGCGGTACCGCACGAAGGGATTCGTGCTCGACGTGTCGGCGTCCCAGGGCCACGCCGCATCGTCGCCTGCGGGACGAAGGACGTGATCGACATCGCCGTCGCCAGTGCGCGGGCATCGCCACACCGGCCCCGCGGGCCCGATCGCGTCGACGGTTGTTCCGCAGCCGGCGCAGGCCAGGCGCGGCATCGTGGGCGTCGTCATCGCGGCGCCCCGATCACGCGACCGTCTGGCCCGCGCGGGCGTTGAACTCGACGATCATCGCGTCCCACGCCTCGAGGCTGCCGCGCAGGCCGCGCCAGAACGCGGGGTCTCGCCGCGCCGTGAACTCCGCCGACGTCACGCCCTGCTGCTCGACCCACGTGTAGTAGCCGAGGTTGAACACGCGCTCCCGATCACGCTGGTTCATCTCGAGATAGTGGTCGGTTGCCGTGCCGAGCATGTGCTGCGCAAACGCCTCGGCCGCGCTGATCTCGTCGAAGCGCCCGCCGAAATGCTCGTCGATCAGCTTCGGCCACTCGCTGCCGTACATCGCCGCACCATCGGTGGCCACCGTGATCACGGCCTCGTCGGGGCCGAGATCGTAGTAGCGCGCGGTCTTGACGGCCGCCAGCACGTTGCAGATCGACGAGAAACCCATCGACGCGAGCGCCGCGATCACCTCGGCTGGCACCTGGCGCCGATCCGCGAGGTAGCGGCGGCCCGCGTCGGTGTTGAAGACGAGGGCGAGGCTGTCGGTCGCGACATCCGAGATCGCGGTCGCGACGTCGGTGTTCATGACGTTGTGGATCAGCGGGACGTGCTTGTCGCCGATGCCCTGGATGTTGTGCTCGCCAAACCCGTTGTAGAGCAGCGTCGGGCACTCGAGGGCTTCGACCGCGACCACGCGCGATCCGAAGTGCTCCTTGAGGTAGTCGCCGGCCGCCAGCGTCCCGCCCGAGCCGGTCGCCGACGTGTAGGCGTGCAGGCGCAGGCGCGGGTTGGCCTGCTGCAGGGCGTGCAGGATGCGCTCGAGGGCCGCGCCGGTGCACGCGTAGTGCCCGAGGTAGTTCCCGAACTCGCAGAACTGGTTGAAGATCACGTTCGACGCGTCGCGCTCGAGCTCGGCGCACGTGTCGTAGATCTCCTTGACGTTGCTCTCGGTGCCAGGCGTGCGGATGATGTCGGCCGGATCGGCGACCCAGCGCGCGAGCCAGTCGAATCGCTCGGCGCTCATGCCCTGCGGCAGGATGGCGACGCCGTGGCAGCCCATGATGCGCGAGATGGCGACGCCGCCGCGGCAGTAGTTGCCCGTCGATGGCCACAGGGCGCGGTGCGTCGTCGGGTCGAACTGCCCGGTGACGATGCGTGGGGCGAGGCAGCTGTAGGCGGCGAGCACCTTGTGCGCGTGGATCATCGGGAAGCGATCGCCGAAGGCCACCACGATCGGCGCGCGCACGCCGGTGAGCGACGAGGGCAGCACGACGTGATCGGGCACCCCGGCGGCGCCGCGCCGCGACGTGTCGTTGTGCCAGTGCACGCGGAACAGGTTCAGCGGGTGCGGCGCATCGGGATCGATCGCGGCGAGCGTTGCGCGTACCGATGACGGGATCGTCGACGGATCCGCGAGTTGCGCAAAAGTGGGAAGGGCGATGCCGGCGTCCCTGAAGCGTTCGACGGTGCGGTCGTAGATGCCGGCGTCGACCACGTGGGTTTCGAGTCCGAGTCGTTTCACGGTGTGACCTCTCGCATCCGCTGCCAGAGGCGCTCGGCTTCCTGGTGTGCCTCGCGGCGGATCGTGTCGATGTCGGCGGTCAGGAGGCGCCCGTCGCGGAGCACCGGGCGTCCCTGCACGTCGTGGTGTGCCAGGACGGCGTCGCGCCTGGCAGAGAGCATGTCGCCGGCGCTGCCGGCAGATGGCGCCGCGGGCCACCCGGAATCGAGCACCTCGCGCACGAGCGAGTCGCCCGCGAGCGCGCGCGCGTCGAGCACGTCGGGCGCGTCGCCCTGCTGGAGGCCGATCTCGTGCAGCGCGGCGCGTTCTTCGAGCAGGTCTGACGCGTAGCCGTCGGTGCCGATGGCGACGCGGTCACTGGCGCGCAGGCAGCGCCCGTACCCGACGCGGTTGCCGCGGTTCGAGCGGGGATTCTGCACGATCCAGCAACCGAGGTTCCTGACCCGCCGCACGCGGTCGTCGCTGAGGTGGACGCCGTGCGCGAGGATCGATCCGGGCACGAGCGCCCCGAGTGCCTCGAGCCGTTCGACGGGGCCCTTGTAGCCGCGCGCGTGCGCGTCGGCGATGTCGGCCGCGTCTTCGGCCACGTGCACGTGGAGCACGGCGCCAAGGTCGCGGCACAGGACCCCGGCCTCGCGGATGGTGTCGTCAGACACCGTGAACGACGCGTGCAGGCCAATCGCGCCGCGCACGAGGGCGCGCCGGTTCGAGAGGATGAAGCGCCGGCACTCTGCCAGCCCGCGCCGGGCCTCGTCGCGTCCGCCGTTGCGTTCGGTGGCGCCGAACGTGAGCAGCGCCCGCATGCCGAGCGACTCGCAGGCATCGGCGATCACGTCGAGCGACCCCTCGATGCACGACGGCGACTCGTGGTGGTCGATGAGCGCGGTGGTGCCGTGCAGCAGGGCGTCGGCGACGTAGAAGCGCGCGCTCGCGTGCAGCGCGCGCGCGTCGAGCGCGCGATCCAGCCGCCACCAGAGCCGCTCGAGGATGTGGAGGAAGCTCTCGGGCGGCGGCTCGGGTGCGGGAATCCCGAACGGGGCCAGCCCGCTGTAGAGGTGTGTGTGTGCGTTGACGAGGCCGGGAGTCACGATGTCGTCACGGCGGCGCCGGTGGTGGCCGCGCGCTTCACCTTGCCGACGCTCATCGCCCTGCCGGCGGGCGAGTCCTTCATCGGCAGGCGGTAGCGGCGGACGCCATCGAAGGCCTCGAGCGCCCCCGCGACGGCCGGCGCCGTTGGCACGAGGCCGATCTCGCCAACGCCCTTGGCGCCAAAGGGCCCCTCGGGTTCGGCGTCTTCGACGAGGATCACCTCGACGGCCGGCATGTCGCGCGCGCGCAGGACGCCGATGTCGCGCAACTTGAACGTGACCGGCATGCCGCTCGCATCGCACGCGAGTTCCTCGGTGAGCGCGTAGCCAAGTCCCATGTGGATGGCGCCTTCGATCTGGCCTTCGCACAGCGCCGGGTTCACCGCGCGCCCGACGTCGTGCGCCGCAACGACGCGGTCGACGCGTCCCGCGGCGTCGAGGATCACGACCTGCGTCGCATAGCCGAACGAGGTGTGTGTCTTGACGCGCGTGCCCGGGGCACCGAGGGCGGTGGTGTCGTCGATGTAGATGTCGGCCGCAAAGACCTGGCCGGCCAGCGCCGCGAGGCTCGCACCCGTGTCGAGCGCCGCGCGCAGTTTCTGCGCCGCCGAGACGACGGCGCGTCCGCCGAAGAGGGTGGCGCGCGATCCGGTCGTCTGCCCACAGCCGAGCGCGAACGTCGTGTCGACCCTGGGCCTGAAGACCGACGCCGGCAGGCCCGTGACTTCTGTGGCGAACTGCACGAGCACGGTGAGCAGGCCCTGGCCCATCTCGGTGTAGCCGTTGTAGACCGACACCGTGCCGTCGGCCTCGACGACGAGCCGGGCCTTGCCCCACTCGACGACCCCGTTGCCGATCCCGCTGTTCTTGAGGCCGCACGCAATGCCGACCGCGTGGCCTGCGGCGACGGCGGCCTCGTAGTGCGGCTTCACCGCCAGCAGCGTCTGCTTGATGCCCACCGACTTCTCGAGCACCTGCCCGGTCGAGAAGACATCTCCGACCTCGACCGCGTTGCGCCAGCGGATCTCCCACCGATCCATGCCGAGCCGGGCGGCGAGCAGGTCGACGCACCCTTCCATGGCGAAGTGGGCCTGGTTGGCGCCGAACCCGCGCATCGCGCCGCAGGGGGGATTGTTGGTGTAGACGGCCGTCGCCTCGACATCGACGTTGGGCACGCGGTACGGCCCGCAGGCGTGGCCGGCAGCACGCTCGAGCACCTTGCCGCCGACCGACGCATACGCGCCCGAATCGCCGAGCATGCGCGCGCGCACCGCCGTGAGGCGCCCGTTGACGTCGCAGCCCACCGTGTAGTGCATGGTGATCGGGTGCCGCTTGGGATGGATGCGGATCGACTCCTCGCGCGACAGCACCGTCCTGACCGGCCGCTGCGTCAGCCAGGCCAGCAAGGCCGTCTGCGACTGCACCGACATGTCTTCCTTGCCGCCAAAGGCGCCACCGTTGGGCACCAGTTCCGCGAAGACGCGATCCTCGGCGAGCCCGAGGAAGGCGGCGACCTGGCGGCGGTCGTCGAAGACGCCCTGGCCCTGCGTGTAGAGGCGGATGCCGTCGCCGTGGGGTTCGGCCAGCGCGGCCTCGGGTTCGAGAAAGAGGTGCTCGATACGTTGCGTCTGCCACGTGCCCGACACGACGTGGGCGCTCGCCGCGAGTGCGGCATCGGCGTCGCCGCGCCGGATCACCGATCGCGAGAGCAGGTTGGCATGTTGCGGGTTGACGCGCGGCGCATCGGCGTCGAGCGCGCGCTCGGGGTCGGTGAGGGGGGCGCGCACGTCGTACTCGACGCGGATGAGCGCGGCCGCGGCCCTCGCGGCGCTGTGGCTGGTGGCGGCCACGGCGGCGACGATGTCGCCGACGCACCTGACCTCTTCGCCAATCGCAACGAAACCCGGCCAGTCGTTGTAGAGCAGGCCATACCAGCGCTGTCCCGGCACGTCGGCCGCCGTGGCGACCCGCACGACGCCGGGCGCTGAGGCGGCCGCGCTGGTGTCGATTGCCACGACCCGCGCGCGGGCGTGCGGCGACAGCACGAGCGCGCCGTGCAGCAGGCCGTCGCGCGACATGTCGGCGACGTACTTGTGCGTGCCCAGCGTGAGGCCCGCCGAATCGTAGCGCTCGAGCCGCGCACCGACGCCGCCGTCGCGCAATGGCTCGGGAACCGATTCACCGCGCCAGGCGCGTCCTGCCAGCTCGATGGCATCGAGGATCTTCACGTACCCCGTGCAGCGGCACAGGTGGCCATCGATCGCCCGGGCGATCTCGTCGCGCGAGGGCGACGGGTTGCGGTCGAGCAGCCACTTGGCGCGCAGGGCGCTCCCGGGGATGCAGAAACCGCACTGCGCCCCCGCCGCGACCGAGAACGCGCGGGCGAGCGTCTCGCGTTCGGCGGCCGACACCCCTTCGAGGGTCAGGATCTCGGTGCCGTCGGCCTTCTCGGCCGGGACGGCGCAGGTGGTCTTCGGCTGGCCGTTGACGAGCGCGAGGCACGCGCCGCACTGGCCCTGCGGGGCGCAGCCGTCGTGCACCGACGTGAGGTGGCACTCGTTGCGAAGGACGTCGAGGAGCGACTGGCCGGGCGCGACATCGGCGCGTTGGGCGACTCCGTTGAGGATGAAGCCAATCGACCGCATCGGTGCAGTATATTCCGCCTGCGCTCCGTGCATTCATGCGGAACCTCGGCGAGACTCGCCCTGGAGCGCGGCGGGCTTGCACGGGTGGGCGGCAGGTGTGACCGGAGGGGGCAGATGGCCATGCGCCGGGGCCGGGGAATCGGGCTGTCGTGTGCCGCCGCGGTCATGGCCGGGGCGGTCGTCGTCGCGGGGCAGACGCCGGACGAAGACCGCGCACGCGGGCTCCGCATGCTGCGAGACATCAAGAAAGAACTGCGGAGCTGGTACTACGACCCCTCGTTCGGCGGTCGTGACCTCGACGCGTTGTTCGCGCCGTCGGAGCAGGGCATCGCTCGCGCCCGGTCGCAGGCCGAGATTTCTGGCCTGCTCGCCCAGGCGGTGCTGAC
>JAEUQQ010000003.1 GCA_016789685.1 Acidobacteriota bacterium
CCCATCAAGTTCGTCATCTCGGCCTTCCTGGCCGACTTCGTGATCCGCGTCTTCGTCAGTCCGCGCTTCTCGCCGACGCTCATCGTGAGCCGCTGGATCGTCCGCAACCAGGTCCCCGAGTACGTCAGCGCCGCCCCCAAGAAACTGGCGTGGATGATCGGGATCGCGCTGTCGAGCACGATGTTCATCCTCATGGTCGTGATGAACACCTACAGCATCATCTCCGGCCTCATCTGCCTGGTCTGCCTGGTGTTCCTCTTCTTCGAGTCGGCCTTCGGCATCTGCCTGGGCTGCAGGATGTATTCGCTGGTCTACCGGCAGCAGCCGGAACTCTGCCCCGGCGAGGTCTGCGACGTGAAGACGAAGCACGCCATCCAGCGGACTTCGGCCCGCCAGGTGGTCGCGCTGTGTGTCTTCGTCGCCGGCGTCGTCGCGGCAGCGTTCCTGCTCGGCGACACCTTCGCAGAGCGGCCGCGGCCGTTGTTCGGCGGCCCCACGGCGGGCCAGTCGGCGAACTGATCCATCGCACGTCACCCGGCGCGCCCGGTTCATCCCACGTCCATTGCTTCGCCCGCAAGGGGCGAGGTAGCATTCGCCGTCCACGCCACCGCACCTCACGAACGCTGCAAGGACCGCCCACGATGCGCATCCTGTGTACTGCCCTGGCTCTCGTCGGTCTGTGGTCGCTGCCGGGCAGCGATGTCGAGTTGCGGGCTGCCGGCACGCATCGCTACGTGCTGGTCGTCTTGCGCAGCGGTCCCGACGCGGCGAAGAAGACGGTCGACGAGCGGACGCAGATCCAGGCCGGTCACATGGCCAACATCGGCCGCCTCGCCGACGAGGGCGTGCTGCTGGTGGCAGGCCCCTTCGGTCGGCCCAACCCCGACCCGACGCGTCGCGGAATCTTCATCTTCGACGTCGACAGCCTCGAACGGGCACGCGCCCTGACAAGCACTGACCCCGGCGTCCAGTCGGGTGTGTTCGCGATGGACCTCTACCCCCTCGAGACATCCGCTGACCTGCGCGCCGTGCAGGCAGCCGATCGCAAGGTGATGGCCGACGCAAAGGCGGCGGGCAAGGACCCGAACGCCAACTTCCCCATGCACAACTACACGCTCGGGTTCTTCACCGCCGGCGAGCGAGGCGACAGCGCGCTGACGAAGGCCGGCGCGCTGCTGGCGGGACGAATCGGCGACGGCAAGTGGCTCGCGATTCTCGACGCCCCCGACCTGGCACGCGCCGAGGCCCTGCTCGCCCCCGTGCGCGCCGACTTCGACAGCGTCGATCTGACGCCGTGGTACGCCTCGGCTTCACTGCTGACGCTCGCCGCGCGCTGACCGGTCTCGCGCGTGACGGCGGGCACCTGCCCGGAGCCCCGATGTGCCTTGGGCGCCGCGTCGCATCGCCATGCGCGGCTGCCACACACGGCTGTTGCAGTTCGCGCGTGCTTGTGGCACCGTCCGCACGGGAAGGCCATCATGCCGACGACTCGCACCGTGCTCACCGCGTTCGCCGCGTTCGCCGCGGCGTTCACGACGACCCTCACCGCGCAACAGCCTCCGCGACCGGCCCCGGAGCCGGGCAATCCACCAGATCCCGCGGTCGTCGCCGCAGCCACCGCGGCCGCCGACGCCGGGGGCAGTGGGCCCTTCAAGG
>JAEUQQ010000012.1 GCA_016789685.1 Acidobacteriota bacterium
ATCGCCTTCCAGCCGTCCAGCCTCACGCCAAGACGCGCGACCGCCTGTTCTGCGATCGCGTCGAGGTCACCATGGTCGGGCGGGGGCATGGGCATGACGCGCTTCGCGATTCTACTTCCGTCATGAAGGCCCCACAAGCACGCTTCGGAACACGACATTAGGCGACAATTGGCCCTTGTCTCGTCATGCCGCTTGACCTCGTCACGCTTCGGCGTCAGGGTGCACGCGACGTGGAACAGGCGAGCCGCGGCCAGCGCCCGGGGCGGACGCGGCGGCTCGCGCAGGATTCTTGAACACGGTTTGCGAGGGGACACGACATGCGACTGCGCGGTACGTCGGTCTGGGTTGCACTGCTCATGCTGGTCTGGCTCGTCCCATCCGTCGCCCTCGGGCAGACCACCGACCGCTCTGGGATAGAGGGCAAGATTGTCGACCAAAGTGGCGGCGTGCTGCCCGGGGTGTCCATCACGGTGTCGAGTCCCGCCATGACCGGCGGTAGCCGGTCGGTCGTCACCGACGGCGAGGGGTTGTTCCGCTTTGCGGCGCTTCCGGCCGGCACCTACGAAGTCGTCTTCGAACTCGCTGGGTTCTCGACCCTCAAGCGCAGCGTGCGCCTCGACACGGGGTTCATCGCCACGATCAACGAGTCGATGGGCGTTGGCGGCCTCGAGGAGTCGCTCACGGTCAACGCGATCTCGGCCGTGGTCGACATCCGAACGACGTCGGTGAGCACGAACCTCGGCAAGGAGGCGCTCGAAGCGCTGCCGACCTCGCGCAGCATGTGGCAGGTGATGAACCTGGCCCCCGGCCTGCGCGTGTCTGGCGCCGACGTGGGCGGGACGGCGGTTGGAACGCAGCAGGCCTACTCGAACTACGGCACGTCGACCGGGGGGAACAAGCCCTCGATCGACGGCGTGGATACCCGTGAGGACGCGGGCGGGGCCGGTTTCTACTACGACTACGGCGCCTTCCAGGAAGTGCAGATCAAGGCCATGGGCGCCGACGCGGAGATGCCGACGCCTGGCACGCAGTTCATCGGCATCCTGAAGTCGGGCACCGACCAGTTCCACGGATCTGGCTCGTTCGGGTGGGAGACGCCGCGACTGCAGGCCAGCAACGTCACCGACGACCTGCGAGCGCGCGGAGTGAGCGACGGCAACCCGCTGAAGTCCTACCACGACGGTAACGTCGACCTCGGCGGCCCGGTGCTCAAGGGCCGCGCCTGGTTCTACGGGTCGTACCGGCACCAGGAGATTCGGACGGGCGTGCTCGGCTACTTCACGTCGCCGGGCGAGCCTGGCGAGTACCACGTGACGCTGACCAACCTGACGGGCAAGGTAACGGCGCAGGCGGGCCAGAAGCACCGATTTTCCAGCTTCGTGCAAGCGCAGGAGAAGGACTACCCCGAGCGCAATGCTGACGGGTTCCGATTCAAGGAATCGACGTGGCACCAGATCTTCAAGCCGCTCGCCGGCAAGGGCGAGTGGTCGTGGATGGTGTCGGATCGCACGTTCTTCAACGCATACGTCGGCCGCTGGAAGTATGTGACCGATGGAATCAACCACACCGAGGCACCGGCCGCCTACGACACGGTGACGCTGCGGTACGCGGGCCGCTTCCTCACGACGCCCTACGTCGGTGGGCGTGCGCGGTGGCAGTACAACACGAACGTCTCGCACTACGTGTCGCAGGCCCTCGGGGGCAGTCACGAGTTCAAGGCGGGCCTCGAGATCACCGACGAGTCGCGGACGTACGACGCGACAGAGGATTCGCCCGGGCGGGACTACCAGCTGCGCTTCCAGAATGGCGTGCCGTTCCAGGTCGTGGCATACAACTATCCGTACAGCTCCCTTGGCAAGATGACGACGCAGTCGGCCTTCGTCCGCGACGCGTGGCGGTTCGGCAATCGCGTCACGCTCAACCTCGGCCTGCGCTACGAGAGCTACGACATCTACCTCCCCGAGCAGTCGAAGGGTGCCGGACGCTTCTACCCGGCGGGTGACTTCGAGAGGCAGGACGTCCTCACGTGGCGCAACTGGGCGCCGCGCGTGGGACTGTCGCTGCCGCTAGATCGCAGCAATCGCACGGTGCTGAAGGCGACCTACGGCTGGTACAACTTCGCGACACAGACCAACTACAGTGACACCTACAACCGCAACGCGGCCCAGACGACGACCTACCGCTGGAACGACTTGAACGGCAATCGCGACTACGACGACGGCGAGTTCGGGACCTTCGTGAGCGCCACGGGGGCGTCGGCGTCGGTGAACAACCCGGATCTCGGGCAACCGAAGACGCACGAGATCACGACGTCACTCGAACGGCAGGTGGCGGCGAACTTCTCGGCGCGCGTGAGCTACGTGTACCGGAAGGAGGTCGACCGCTTCCAGAGCGTCAACGTGGCGCGCCCATTCGACGCGTACAGCATCCCGACCACGACGAAGGACCCCGGGCCCGACGGCGTGCTCAACACGGCCGACGACGGCGGCGCGGTGACGTACTACGACTACACAGCGGCGTACGCCGGGTCGGCTTTCGTGCGCAACATGAACGTCAACCCCGACGGCTACGACAACAGCTACAACAGCTTCGAAGTGGCCGCGCAGAAGCGGATGTCGAACAAGTGGCAGCTCGTCACGTCGTTCCTCGCGACGAAGGTCGACACATGGCGCAACGGGATCCCGCAGGACCCGAACGCCGCCAACTTCTTCCCCAAGTCGGAGTACTGGGAGTGGAACTTCAAGGCGTCGGGCAGCTACGAGCTTCCGTGGGGCGTGCAGGCGGCGGCGATGTTCACCAGCCAGAGCGGCGCGGTGTGGGCGCGTGAGGCGCGCTTCACGACCGGTCTGGCCCGCCTGGGGTCGCTGATCCTCCTCATGGAGGACCCCGCCGCGCGGCGCCTGCCGACGCAGAACCTGCTGAACGTGCGAATCGAGAAGCGTCAGAAGATCGGCTTCGGCACGGCGGCCCTCCAGCTCGACGTCTTCAACGTCACGAACACGAACGTCGAACTCGGTGTCACGGCCAGATCGGGCTCGACCTTCGGCCAAATCACCAGCATCGTGCCGCCCATGATCGCCAAGCTGGGCGTCACCTACACGTTCTGATCGGCACGATCTCCACGCTCGTCCGGGCGCTCTACTCCACGTCAGGGGGGCGCCCGGTCGCCACGCACGTTCGTTCGCCGCATCACGTTGCTTCGGGCGGCCACGGAGACCACCATGACACAGCGACGCACCTGGCTCGCTGCGGCAGTTGCCGCAGCCTGCGTGAGCTCCGGTCTTGCGCTTCGGGCCCTCCCTGCCGGCGACGGGCTGCTCGCCGACCTGACCTGGCGCAGCATCGGTCCGGGCAGCGTCGGCGGTCGCATCGTCGACGTCGAGAGCCTCGACGCCGATCCGCGGTTCCTGCTGGTGGCGTCGGCGTCGGGCGGTGTCTGGAAGAGCGACAACGGCGGCACCACGTTCACGCCCATCTTCGACCGGTATCCGACCGCCTCGATCGGTGACGTCGCCGTGCATCAGCGCGACCCGCGCATCCTCTGGGTCGGCACGGGCGAAGCCAACAACCGCAACGACGTCGGCTGGGGCGACGGGATCTACAAGTCGACCGACGGCGGGCAGACGTTCGTCAACGTCGGCCTTCGCGACACGTACCAGATCGCGCGCATCGTGCTGCATCCCACCGACACGCAGACGGCCTACGTCGCGGCGGTCGGCAACCTGTGGGGCGCCTCTGGCGACCGTGGCCTCTACAAGACCATCGACGGCGGCGCCACCTGGCAGAAGCTGCAGGCGGGCCTGCCCGACTCGCGCCTGGCCGGCGCGACCGACGTCGTGATGGACCCGACGAATCCCAGCGTGCTCTACGCGGCCTTCTACGAGCGCCTGCGCCGCCCCTATCGCTTCGACTCGGGCGGGCCCGGCAGCGGGCTGTTCAAGTCGACCGACGCGGGGAAGTCGTGGCGGCGCCGGACGCGCGGACTGCCCGGGGGCGACCTCGGGCGCATCGGCCTCGCGGTCTACCGCAGGAACCCGAAGATCGTCATGGCCGTCGTCGAGGCGGCCTTCCAGCCAGGCGAGAAGGACCCGGCGTACGCCGACATGACGCGTCTCGGCAGCGGCGTCTATCGATCGAACGACGGTGGCGAGACCTGGACGTTCCTCAACCGCCACAGCGTCAGGCCGTTCTTCTTCAGCCAGATCCGCATCAATCCCACGAACGATCAGGATGTCTACGTGCTCGACGTCAACCTGTGGGTGTCGAAGGACGGCGGACGGACGCTGGCGATGGGCGCGCGGTCGTTCGGCTACGACTTCCACGCGCTGTGGCTCGATCCGAACCAGCACGACCGGTACTACCTGGGCCAGGACAAGGGACTGTTCGTCACGCACGATCACGGACGCACGTTCCATTTCTTCGACAACCTGCCCGTGGCGCAGTACTACGCGATCGGCGTCGACATGCGCGATCCGTACGTGATCTACGGCGGCACGCAGGACAACGGGTCGTGGGGCGTGGCGAGTTTCACGCGCGACGCCTTCGGCATCAGGAACGACGACACCTGGAAGATGCACTGGGGTGACGGCATGCACGCCGCGTCGGATCCCGATGACTGGCGCCGTGTCTACAGCGAGGCCGAGAACGGCAGCTTCAGGCGCTACGACGCGCTCACCTACGCCGAGACCTACGGACGGCCAGGCGCCCTCAACGTGTCGAACATCGAGGAGGTGACCGGCAAGCCGCGCCCCACGGCGCAGGCGCCAGCCGACCTCGCCGCGTTCTACGCGCAGATGCGGGCCGATCGCACCTTCCGCTTCAACTGGCAGACGCCGTTCATCGTGTCGCCCCACAACGGGCGCACGATCTACCTC
Source organism: Acidobacteriota bacterium (assembly GCA_016789685.1). Classification (GTDB taxonomy): domain Bacteria; phylum Acidobacteriota; class Vicinamibacteria; order Vicinamibacterales; family JAFNAJ01; genus JAEUQQ01. The sequence goes on from JAEUQQ010000012.1 coordinate 4,875, forward strand.
GGCGCCAACCACGTGCTGAAGTCAGTCGATGGCGGCGCGTCGTGGCGGGCCATCAGCCGCGACCTGTCGAACAACGACCCCGAGACGACGCGCCTCGACACGGGGGGCCTGACGCACGACGCCACGGGCGCCGAGACGCATGCCACGGTCGTGTCGCTCTCGGAGTCGCCCCTCGTGGCCGGCATCGTCTGGGCAGGAACGGACGATGGGAACGTGTGGGTGACCAAGAACGACGGCGCGACGTGGACGCAGGTGAATGCGAACGTGCCAGACGTGCCGAAGAAGCTGTGGGTCAGCCACGTCGAGGCGTCGGCGCACGCGGCGGGCACGGCCTACGTGACCTTCGACGGTCACCGTAGCGACGACTTCGGCACGTGGGTCTTCAGGACCACAGACTTCGGGGCGACGTGGACGAACATCGGTCGCACCCTGCCGGCCACGCAGCCCGTGCACGTGCTGCTGGCCGACCGGAAGAACCCGCGGCTGGTCTTCGTCGGCACCGAGTTCGGGGTGCACGTGACGCTCGACGGCGGCGAGTCATGGATGCCGCTGATGGCCGGCATGCCAACAGTGGCCGTGCACGACCTCGTCGTGCATCCACGCGACAACGATCTCATTGCCGGCACCCACGGGCGCGGCCTCTACATCCTCGACGACATCACCCCGCTCCAGCAGCTGACGCCCGCCATCGCGGCCAGCCCGGCGCACCTGTTCGCGCAGCGCACCGCGACATGGTGGGTCGACCAGAGCCGCGGCGGCCAGTACGGCGACGGTACCTACGCCGGCCGGAATCCTCCCTCGGTGCGCGCGCCTGGCGCCGCCATGGACCGCGCGAAGATCGCGAACACGCCGGTGATCACCTGGTACCTGGGCCAGCCGTCGGCGTCGCCCGTGTCGCTGCGGATCCAGAGCATCGATGGCGCGCACTCGCGCACGCTGACGGTGCCGGCCAAGGCAGGGATCACGCGCATCTCGTGGGACGGCCGGTTCGATCCGCCAGCTGGGTACACCCCTCCGCCGCCACCCCCAGGCGAATCGGCGTTCCTTGCCGCCTTCCGCACGCCACCGGGCGCACTGGCGCGGCCGGGCACGTATCGCCTGGCCCTGACAACGTCGTCGGGAACGATCGAGGGTGTGCTGCGCATCAGGGAAGACCCGATGGTCACGGCGGCGACGCGATGAGCAGTCTCGTCGGACGACAGGCGACGTCAGGTGACGTCAGTGGAGGACGTGTGAGAGCAACGACCCGTATCGCAATGACCGTGTGCGCGGCGATGGTCCTCGTGTGGCTGGCGCCGCTGCCCGCCGCCGCCGACGGCGAGGAGTGCACCACGCTGATCGCTGCCAGCGGAGCGACTCGCCACGGCGGCGCGCTGCTCTGGAAGAATCGCGACACGAACACGCTGTCGAACAAGGTGATCCTCGTCACCGAGCAGCCTTACAGCTTCCTCGCGCTGGTCGATGCCGACGATACGGCTGGGCGCGCCGCGTGGGCCGGTGTCAACGCGCACGGCTTCGCGATTGCCAACTCCGCGTCGTACAACCTGCCGCAGTCCGCGACCGAAGCACGCGAACAGGAAGGCGTCGTGATGGCCGAGGCGCTCCGCACGTGCCGCACGGTCGACGACTTCGAGAAGATGCTCGAACGCCGCCAGGGCAAGCGGCTCGGCGTCAGGGCCAACTTCTTCGCGATCGATGCCACCGGCGCGGCCGTCATCATCGAGACCCACAACAACGGGCACACGCGCTACGACGCGTCGGCGTTCCCGGCGCGCCGCATGGCCAACACCAACTTCTCGCGCAGCGGAGCGATCGACGAGGGCGCGGGGTACATGCGCTTCGACCGCGAGAGCGGGTTGCTGCAGTCGATTCCTGCCGACCGGCTCGGGCCCGCGGCGATCTTCGACGTGCTGTCGCGCGACCTCGGGCATCCCCTGGTGGCGCATCCCACCAGGGAATCGTGGAAGTCGCTCCCGGCCGATCGTCCGGTGTGGGTCCACAGCAACTACACGATCGACCGGCCGAGTACCGCGTCGGCAATTGTCGTGGAGGGCGTGCGCCCCGGACAGGATCCGCGCCTGACGACCATGTGGGTGGCGCTCGGCGAGCCGGTCACCACCATC
>JAEUQQ010000010.1 GCA_016789685.1 Acidobacteriota bacterium
CCGCCCCTGTCGAGCGCGACGTGTTCGCGAGTTTCAGCCGGAAGCGGAAGCGCTTCTCGTTCTTCTGATCGGAACCGACGTATGAGCCGCATCGACGACGCCATCAAGCGAGCCCAGCAGGCCCCCCCGGACGCGGCCCCCGCGGTCGAGACCGATGGCGCCTGGACGATTCCAGACGACGCAGCCTCGAGCGACGTGCCATGGGACCTCGGCACCGCGGCCCTGCCCCAGGGCACGCCGCTCGGCCAGGGGCCGCGTAGCGTGACGCCCGTGCCGACGTCCGCTGGCTCAGCGCCCGTGCCCACCGACGCCGGCACGGCGAAGGTCGGCCCGGTCGTCGACTACGTCGGCTTCGACCGGCCGCTCTCGGAGAAGATCGTCGCCTCGGGCGACATGCCGCAGATGGCCGTCGAGCAGTACCGCAAGCTCGCCGCCACGCTCCACCACGCCCAGGTCGATCGCGGCATCAAGCTCGTCGTCGTCGCCTCGGCCACCATGGGCGAAGGCAAGACGCTGACCTCGACCAATCTCGCGTTGACGCTGTCGGAGTCGTACAAGCGCCGCGTGCTGCTGATCGACGCCGACCTGCGGCGGCCGTCGCTGCACGACGTCTTCCAGGTGCCCAACGTCTCGGGCCTCAACGACGGCCTCTACGGCGCCAGCGATCGCAAGCTCTCGCTGCTGCAGGTCTCGCCGCAGCTGACCGTGCTGCCGGCGGGCATGCCGACGCCCGACCCGATGAGCGGCCTCACGTCGAACCGCATGCGCCGGATTCTCGACGAGGCACGCGAACGGTTCGACTGGGTCATCATCGACACGCCACCCGTCGGCCTGCTGCCCGACGCCAACCTGCTCACCGCCATGGTCGATGTCGCCCTGCTCGTGGTCTCGGCCGGCCGCACGCCCTATGTGGCCGTGCAGAAGGCCGTCGCCGCGCTCGGGCGCGACAAGGTGATGGGCGTCATCCTCAACAGCGTCGACAACGACGCGCTCGCGCACGCCGCCGACTCGTATGGCTACGGGTACGGGTATGGCTACGGGTACGGCTCGAGCCGCCGGAAGAAGTAGCCCCCGCCCCGATGGCCACCGTCCTCTTCCGCGGCCTGACCTGGCGCACGCTCACGCTCATCGCGTTCGAGACGGCGCTCCTGGTTGGTGCCGTCTTTCTCGGCGCCTACCTGCGGCTCGGCTCCGTCGCCTGGGACGACCTGACGATGGGCGGCCTGCTGGGCAAGTCGCTGGTGATCTCGGCCGTCGTGCAGTTGTGCCTGTACTACAACGAGCTGTACGACATGCGCCTCGTGCGCGACCACCGCGAGCTGGCGGTGCGCACGCTGCAGGCCCTCGGCGCCTCGTCGCTCGTTCTCGGCTCGATGTACTTCTTCTTCCCCGACCTCGTGATCGGGCGCGGCGTCTTCCTCATCGCCGCGGCATTCGTGATGATCGGCGTCACGGCGTGGCGCCTCGTGTTCGAGTTCGCGGCGCGGCACATCGCCCCGCGTGAGCGCATCCTGCTCGTCGGCACCAACCAGGCCGCCATCGCGCTTGCCCGCGAACTGCTCGAGCGCAGCGAACTCGGCGTCCGCATCGTCGGCTTCGTCGATCCCGACCCCGCCAAGGTTGCCACGCCCATCCTCAACACCGGCATCACCGGCGGCATCGACGACATCCCGCGCATCGTCCACGAGCAGAAAGTCGATCGCGTGGTCGTGAGCCTTGTCGAGGCGCGCGGCAAGCTGCCGATGGAGCGCCTGCTCGAGATGAAGCTCGCCGGCGTGCGCTTCGATCACCTCGCCTCGGTCTACGAGGAGTACACCGGCAAGATCGCCGTCGAGAACCTCAGGCCGAGCTGGCTGATCTTTTCGGCCGGCTTCGAGAAGTCGTCGGTCGCCAACAGCCTCAAGCGCGCGTTCGACATCGGGCTGAGCATCGCGATGTCGATCGTGCTGCTGCCGATCATGGCCGCCACCGCGCTCGCCGTGAAGCTCACCTCGCCCGGGCCCGCCGTCTACAGCCAGGAGCGCGTCGGCGCCGACGGAGGCACGTTCACGATCTACAAGTTCCGCTCGATGCGCCAGGATGCCGAGGCCGCCACCGGCGCCGTGTGGTCGCAGAAGAACGACCCCCGGATCACACCGTGGGGCCGCTTCATGCGGCGGACGCGCCTCGACGAGCTGCCGCAGCTCTGGAACGTCGTACGCGGCGACATGAGCTTTGTCGGCCCGCGCCCCGAGCGGCCGAAGTTCGTGGCCGAGCTGACCGAGCAGATCCCGTTCTACGGCCTGCGTCACGCCGTCAAGCCAGGCCTCACCGGATGGGCGCAGGTGCGCTACACCTACGGCGCCAGCGTAGAGGACGCACTCGAGAAGCTGCAGTACGACCTCTTCTACATCAAGCACATGTCGGCGGCGATGGACTTCTACATCCTCTTCGAGACGATCAAGACCGTCGTCTTGAGGCGCGGAGCCTGAGGTGCCGCGAGTCGTCAACGCCATGAGCATCGACGTGGAAGACTACTTCCACGCCAACGCGCTGAGCCGCCTGTCGCCGTCAACCGCGTGGGAAGGCTTCGAGCAGCGCGCCGAGCGCAACACACACCGCATGCTCGACGTGCTCGACGAACACGGCGTCAAGACCACGTGCTTCGTGCTGGGCTGGGTCGCCGAACGGTATCCCTCGATCGTCAGGCGGATCGTCGCGGACGGGCACGAACTGGCGTCGCACGGCTACTGGCACCAGTTGATC
>JAEUQQ010000090.1 GCA_016789685.1 Acidobacteriota bacterium
GAGCGCCGCGCGGCGAGAGAACGCCCGTGCCGGGGCACGCCCGGCAGCGCTTACTTCGGCTCGACGAACGCGTGGAAGACCCGCAGGCCGAGTTCGCGCGGATCGCTGCTGTTGGCGGCCGGCGTCTTGGCCGGCACGAACGACGGCGTCACGTCGAGGACCAGGTCCACGTTGTCACCGCTGCCGAACTGTGCATTCGCGAGCGGGATCTTCCTCAGCACCTCGGCCGCCGAGTCGAACGTGACGGTCTCGACCACGGTCTCGCCGATGCGCAGCGTCACCTGCACCGGGCTCCCGACCAGGTCGGGCCTGGCATCAGCATGCAGGTAGAACGTCGCGTCGCGCCGGGGGTTCTTGAACGAGATCGTCGCGGCCTTCTTCGTCCACTGCCAGGTGACCGCCGGGTTGTTCTGGGCGACCTCCTCGGGGTTCCAGCCGTCCTTGTAGACCAGGAACACGTTCTCGGACTGGGGCAGCAGGTCGATGGTCCCGACCGTGTAGCCGCGCTGCCCGTCGTTCTCGCCCGCCAGCGGCAGCCGGCGCCCGTCGTCGGCGTACAGCCCCATCCGCACCGAGGCGGTGCCGGTGTAGGGGTAGATCGGCACGAACAGTTCCCGGGTGTACTCGATGGTCTGGCCCGGCTTCCACTGCGACGTGGGGATCGACGGGTCGTGGTCGTCGGTCCACATGAGGACGTCTTCGTTGTCGAGCACGTGGACCATCACGCGGTAATTGCCGCCGATGGCCGGCGCGTTGGGCGCCACCTGGAACCGATAGGTGATGACCACGGGGCTGCCGAGCGCCGCCCGGGTCTTGTTGACCGAGAACCCCGGGGTCGCCACGGGAGGCTCGGTGTCGGCCTTCTTGCCGCACCCCGTCGCCACGACGAGGCTGGCGCAGGCCAGCGCGACCGCGAACGGCCGCGACGAACGAACGAGTGACATGCACATCTCCGCCATAAACATCACAGACTAGCCCAGTTGTTGGCCCATGGGCAATATGTTAGAGTCGCGCCCCGAAAGGCGAGCACATGGCCAACGACGCGCTGGGACTCGTGGAAACCCGTGGATTGATTGGCTCGGTGGAAGCCGCCGACGCCATGGTCAAGGCCGCCAACGTCGAGTTGGTCGCCAGGGAGTACATCGGCGCGGCCTATGTCACCGTGATGGTTCGCGGCGACGTTGGCGCCGTCAAGGCGGCCACCGACGCCGGCGCTGCCGCGGCGCGCCGCGTGGGCGAACTCGTCTCGGTGCATGTCATCCCGCGGCCCCACGCCGAGGTCGAGAAGATCCTTCCCAAGCCCGCCAGCCCCGCCCCCGCGGGCAAGGCGTAACCCCCGGCGGTCACCATGGCCGACGCCCACGTGCCGTCGCCGCGCTCGGATCGCGATCTGGCCTCGATGGGCGAAGCGCGTGCGCTCGCCCGGCGGGCACGCGCCGCCCACCTGCAGTACGCCGAGTTTTCGCAGGAACGCATCGACGCCGTCGTCGATGCCGCCGCCGGGGCCGTCGCGCCCCTGGCCGAATCGCTGGCGGCCCTGGCCGTCGAGGAAACGGGCTTCGGGGTCGTCGCCGACAAGATCCAGAAGAACACCTTCGCGGCAGTGCGCGTGCACGAGTTCGTGAAGCCGCTCACGACCGTCGGCGTGATCCGCCGCGACGAGACGCGGAAGATCGTCGAGATCGCCGAGCCGTTCGGCCCGGTTGCCGCGATCATCCCGTCGACCAACCCTACGTCGACGGCGATCTACAAGATCCTCATCGCGCTCAAGGCCCGCTGCGCCATCGTGCTCAGCCCGCACCCCTCGGCCGTCAGGTGCATCACGCGCGTCGCCGAGGTGATGTCGGCGGCAGCGGTGGCCGCCGGGGCGCCCGAGGGAACGATCTCGTGGATGACGACGGTGACGCTCGAGGGCACGCAGGAACTCATGCGCCAGCGCGAGATCGCCGTCATCCTGGCGACTGGCGGCATGGGCCTCGTGCGCGCCGCCTATAGCGCCGGCAAGCCCGCCTACGGCGTCGGCCCCGGCAACGCGCCGTGCTACGTCGATCGGTCGGCCGACGTCATCAAGGCCGCCTCAGACATCCTCGTCGGCAAGAGCTTCGACAACGGCGTGCTGTGCTCGTCGCCCAATTCCGTGGTCGCCGATGCCGCCATCGCCGCGGCCCTCGAGGCTGAATTCGTCGCGCAAGGGGCCTACTTCCTGGCGCCGCACGAGAACGAGGCGCTGGCCAGGGTCCTGGTGACGCCGCAGCGTCTGCCCAACCCGGCCCTGGTCGGGAAGTCGGCCATGGTCGTGGCCCACGCAGCAGGGATCGCCGTGCCGGCCGACACGCGCGCCCTGATCGCCCGGCTCGAGGGGGTCGGTCGCGAGCACCCGCTGTCGATCGAGAAGCTCTGCCCCGTCTTGTCGTACTACGTCGTGGATGGCTGGCGCGAGGGCTGCGAGCGCTGCAAGCAGATCCTGAGGTACGGCGGCATGGGGCACACCATGTCGATCCATGCCTCCGACGAAGCCGTCATCCTGGAGTTCGGGCTGCACAAGCCCGCGTTCCGGATCATCGTGAACAGCCCGACGACGCACGGCTCGATCGGGCTGACGACGGGCCTCGATCCCGCGCTGACCCTGGGCTGCGGCGGTCACGGCGGCAACATCACGTCAGACAACATCTCGCCGATGCACCTGCTGAACATCAAGCGCCTGGCGTACGAGGTCCGGCCGGCGCAGGCGCCGCCGCGGCGTGGCGCTGGTGGCCCGGCGACGCCCGCCCCGAGCGCGACCACCGCGCCGCCGGCGCGGCGCGGCGAAGGGATCGACGCGGCCCGCCTGGCCTCGCGCATCGACGAGTTCCTGGCCACACGCGGGATCGGCCCCATGCCTGTCGCCGGGCCGCCGCCGGACCAGGTCGCTCCGGCCGCGCAGGTCGCCCCGCCGGATCCGGGCCCCGCCGTCACGTTCGTCTGCGAAGACGACGTGCGCGCGGCGATGCGTGCGAGCCGGAAGATCCGGCTGGCGCCAAAGGCCATCGTGACCCCGTCGGCGCGCGAGCTTGGTGACACGCACCAGGTCTTCGAGTAGCGGCAAGTCGTGGCGGCCCCGAGGGTTGACGCTGCCGCCGCCGCTTTGCTAGGCTTCGCCAGCACTTTGCTCGTCTGTTTCGCGCCTGGGCGCGGAGCCACTCGTTCCCGGCGGCAACGCAGCCGCTGACGTTTTACCAGGACACGAGCCCCCCACGGGGGGCCACCTGAAGATCGAGCCGCTTCGGTCAACGACGGCCTCACCGGCACGATCTCGCGGGAGCACCCATCCATGGCGACCACCACTCGTGCGCGGCTTGCCGCCTTCGTGCTTTCGGCAACGACCGCTGCGTGTGCGAGCGCCCCCAAGGCCAGCGTCCTCGTCACGGCCCCGCCTGCCCCGCCCGCGCCGGTAACGGCTGCGGCGAGCCCGGCGCCCGCGCTCGATCCGGTCGCTGCGCTGCTTGCGCAGTCGGAACGTCACTTCGCCACTGGCGAGAGCGAGTTGAAGGTCGGGCACCTCGAACGGGCCAGGCTCGAGTTCGACCGGTCGCTCGACATCCTGCTCGAATCGCCGTACGGGGCGCGGACCGACGTCCGGATTCGCGACCAGTTCGACCGCTTCGTCGATCGCATCAGCGCCTACGAGGCGACAGCCCTGACCGCTGGCGACGGGTTCACCGAGAAGCCGTCGGAACTCGCGTCAATCGACGAATTGCTGTCGTCGTCGGCCTTTGCGGTGCCGAACGCGACACCGAGCCCCGCCGTCGCGGAGGCCGTGCGCGGCGACCTTGCCGCGACGAAGTACGACGTCCCCATCCCCTTCAACGACCGGGTCCTGCAGTACGTCGAAGTGTTCCAGGGGCGCCTGCGCGACTGGTTCGGCGCGGGCCTGCAGCGCGGCGCGCGGTACCTGCCGATGATCCAGTCGGTGTTCAGGGCCGAGGGGCTGCCGCTCGACCTCGCCTACGTGCCGCTGATCGAGAGCGCGTTCAAGGCGTCGGCGGTCTCGCGCGCGTCGGCCAAGGGCTTCTGGCAGTTCATGCGGCCGACGGCCGTCGAGAACGGCCTCAAGCACGACTGGTATGTTGACGAACGGGCCGACCCTGAAAAGGCAACGGTGGCCGCAGCGAAGTACCTGCGCACCCTGAGCAACATGTTCGACGGCGACTGGCACCTGGCCCTGGCCTCGTACAACGGAGGGCCCGGCCGCGTGCAGCGTGCCATGAAGCGCTCGGGCCTCGACGACTTCTGGTCGCTCACGGAAACATCGAAGTACCTGCCGCGCGAAACCCGCGACTACGTGCCCATGATCCTGGCGGCCGTCATCATCGCGCGCAACCCGCAGCAGTACGGGTTCGACGTCACGCCCGAGGCGCCGCTGAGCTACGAAACGGTGGCGGTCCCGCGGGCGACCGACCTGCGCAAGGTGGCCGAGTGGGCGGGCACCACCATCGACGAGATCCAGACGCTCAACCCGGAACTGCGACGATGGACGACTCCCCTGCGAACGCCCGACTACTCGGTCAAGGTCCCCCTGGGGTCGGCCGACGTGCTGCGGACGCGCCTGGAATCGGCCCCCCCGACCGATCTGGCCTCGCTCAAGTGGCACACCGTCAAGCGCGGCGACACGATCGCCACGCTGGCCAAGCGCTTTGCCGTCAAGCGCGCGGATCTCGCCGAGGCCAACCAGTTGTCGCTCAAGGCCAGGTTGCGGCCGGGGCAGGAACTCCTGATTCCGCGCGCGCCAAGCACGGTCGTCGCCGCCAACACCCGCCCGTCGACGGCCGAACCAACGTCGGCCCGCTCCACCACCGGCGGCACGGCGAGCCGGGCGTCGTACCGCGTGCGGCGCGGCGACACGCTGTACTCGATCGCGCGTCAGCACGGCGTGTCGATCGACGACCTGAAGTCGTGGAACAGCCTGCGCTCGTCGCGGCTCAGCGTGGGTGACACGCTGACCGTCAGGCGCGGCCGCTCGGCCTCGGCGTCAGCCCAGTAACATCGCCCAGACCGCATCCTCTCCCGCGCGCACGCCGGCGTGAGAGGCGCGGCAGCTTTCTCCGCGCGTCACCGGGATCACGTACGCAGTTTCTGGCCTGGCCGGCCGACTATCGCCTCCGCCCGCGAGGCAGACGCACCGATTCCGGCCACAAAGCCGTCGTCCCGCCCCGGCACCCCTGCACACGCTGAACGGTCGCGACCTTGCACGTCTCACCGGCATGCTCGCCAGGCTCCGGAGTGCCGCGGTCGTCGGCGTCGATGCCCAGATTGTCGTCGTCGAGGTCGATGTCGCGCACGGCATCCCCTCGTTCACCATGGTCGGCCTCCCGGATGCGTCGGTCCGGGAGAGTCGCGATCGCGTCAAGAGCGCAATCAAGAACACGGGGCTGACTTACCCGTCGGCGCGCATCACCGTGAACCTCGCGCCGGCCGACATCCGCAAGGTCGGCTCGGCGTTCGACCTCCCGATCGCGCTCGGCATCCTGTGTGCCGCAGGCGCGCTCCCTCCCGCCGCGATCGACGAGGTCGTGGTCGTCGGCGAGTTGTCACTCGACGGGGGCATCCACTCGACGCGCGGCGTGCTGCCGCTGGCCGTCACGACGCGGCGAGAGGGCCTGCGCGCCCTGCTGGTGCCGTCGCGCAACGCGCCAGAGGCCGCCCTGGTCGACCAGCTCGACGTCTGGCCGATCGACCACCTGCGCGAAGCACTCGATGCCGCCTCCACAGGAGGGTTTGCGTCGTACCGTCCGCGTCCGCTGGCTGTTGGCCCGGCGGACCCGGCATCGCCCGACTTCTCAGACGTGCGGGGGCAGGTGTTCCCCCGGCGAGCGCTCGAGATCGCCGCGGCCGGCTCTCACCACGTCCTGCTCTCGGGCCCACCGGGGTCTGGCAAGACCCTGCTGGCACGGCGGCTGCCCGGGATCCTGCCGCCCCTGACGTTCGACGAAGCACTCGAAGTCACGGCGATCCACTCCGTGGCGGGCCTCCTGCCCCGCGAGGGCCTCGTCAGCCATCGTCCGTTTCGCGCGCCGCACCACACCATTTCAGACGTCGCCCTGGTGGGCGGCGGCGCCCAGCCGCGTCCTGGCGAAATCAGCCTGGCGCACCACGGGGTGCTGTTCCTCGACGAGACGCCGGAGTTCGATCGGCGGGTGCTCGATGTCCTGCGGCAGCCGCTCGAAGAGGGCCAGGTCCGGATAGCCCGGGCGTCGCGCACCGTGGCCTTCCCGGCGCGATTCCAGCTGGTGGCCGCCATGAACCCGTGCCCGTGCGGGTTCCTCACCGACCCGGTGAAACCGTGTACCTGCAGTGCCCAGCAGGTGCACCGGTACCGGCATCGGATGTCGGGGCCCCTCCGCGATCGGATCGACCTGAGCGTCGAGGTACCGCCGGTGCCCATCGAGCACCTCACGTCCGAGGGGGCCGCCGAGGCCTCGGCCGTGATCGCCGCCCGCGTGGTCGCGGCGCGGGATCGGCAGCGGGCGCGGTACACGACGACGGCCGGGATCCGTACCAACGGCGAGGCGCCGGCGTCGTGGTTCCGGACCCCGGCGCACCTGGCTGCCGACGCCCGGCGGCTTCTCGAGCAGGCGGCGGTCAGGCAATCGTGGTCGGCGCGGGTCTTCGACCGGGTGCTCAAGGTCGCCCGCACCGTTGCCGACCTGAGCGGCCACGACCGGATCGAGGCCGAGCATGTGGCCGAGGCCGTCCAGTTCCGGACGGGCGACCTGCGGCCGGCCGCGTAGACCAGGACCGCGAGGCGGTCACGGGGCGGCTTTTCGGGATGCCGACGCCTGTGATATCGTCCGTGGGTTCAGCCCGGCGGCGGCCTTTGGCCCGCTGCGGACCGTACACCCTCAGGATGGCTCATATCCGTTACCGCGTATCCGTCGAGTCGTGTGACACCGGCACCGCTGCCCACCTGACGTTCAGCCTGCGCACGGTGGTGCTGCTGAGCGGCTTGTCGTGCGTCGGCCTGGCGTTGCTGATTCTGGGAGCGCGGGCCAGCGCGTCGGCCGAACTGGCCGCCCTGCGGGCGCGGGCCAACATCCTCGAGCAGGAAAACACCAGCTATCGCGCCGCCACGGGCGAACTGACCAACCAGATCACCACGCTGCAGAGCGTGCTCGGCGACCTCGGCTCGACGCCCCCCGTCGACACGCACGCCGTGGATGCCATCGACAAGCTGCCGTCGGCGATACGCGACCGTGCCGTCGGCGGATCGGCCGCGACGGAGGCCACCAGGACGCTGCTGTCGCTGATGACGTCGCCCGACAACACGTTCGGGGCGCTGCGCTCGGTGCTCGGCACCCTCGAGGATCGCCTCAGGAGCGTGCGTACCGACGTGCAACGCTGGGAGGCCCTGGCCAGTGCCACCCCGTCGATCTGGCCGGCCGTTGGCTGGCTCAACGACGACTTCGGCACGCGCCGCGACCCGTTCACCGGCCAGACCGCGTTCCATGCCGGTCTCGACATCGGCGGACAGAAGGGCGACCCCATCGTCGTCGCGGCCGACGGCGTTGTCGAAACCGCCGGCTGGCACAACGACTACGGCAACCTGGTCGTCGTCCGGCACCAATACGGCCTCACCTCGCGCTACGCGCACCTCTCGTCGATCAAGGTCAAGCCCGGCGATCGTCTCGCCCGCGGCGACCTGCTCGGCGCGATGGGAGCGACGGGCCGCGCCAGCGGCACGCACCTGCACTACGAGGTGTGGGCCAATGGCCGTCCGATCAATCCCCTGTCGCTGCTGACCGCTCGTCCGACGCGTTGATCCCGCAGCCGCGCCCCACGCGCCTTGACGCTGCCGACGAGCACTTCCTAGAATCGACGTTTGACCGGATCGCACCATGCGTGCGCATCTGGCGAGACCGACAGTGATCGTCAACAAACTGCTCGCCAAGCTCATTGGCACCCAGAACGAGCGCGAACTCAAGCGCATCATGCCGCTCGTCGCCGAGGTCAACTCGCGCGAAGAGGCGCTGCGCCCGCTGACCGACGACCAACTCCGCGCCAAGACCGGCGAGTTCCGCCAGCGCATCGCGCAGGGCGCCACGATCGACGACCTGCTCCCCGACGCGTTCGCTGTGGTGCGCGAGGCCGGGCGCCGCGTGCTCAACATGCGGCACTTCGACGTCCAGTTGATCGGCGGCATCGTCCTCCATCGCGGCCGCATCGCCGAGATGAAGACCGGCGAAGGCAAGACGCTCGTCGCCACCCTGCCCGCCTACCTCAACGCACTGGCCGGCAAGGGCGTCCACGTCGTCACCGTCAACGACTACCTCGCCCGTCGTGACTCCGAGTGGATGGGCAAGATCTACCGCTTCCTCGGCATGACGGTCGGCGTCATCCAGCACGACCTCAACGACGCCGAGCGCCAGGTCGCCTACGGCTGCGACATCACCTACGGCACCAACAACGAGTTCGGGTTCGACTACCTGCGCGACAACATGAAGTTCGAGTTGTCGCAGTTCGTGCAGCGGCCGCACTTCTTCGCCATCGTCGATGAAGTCGACAGCATCCTGATCGACGAAGCCCGCACCCCGCTGATCATCTCGGGGCCGGCCGAGGAATCGACTGACCTGTACTACGAGGTCGATCGGATCATCCCCAAGCTCACCCCCGGCGCCACCATCCAGGGGCAGGCCAAGGCCGAGGAGCGCGAGGAACTCGAGAAGAGCGGCGACTTCTTCGTCGACGAGAAGCACAAGACCGTCACGCTCACCGAATCGGGCATGGCGAAGGCCGAGCAACTGCTGTCGCACCGCCTCGTTCCCGGCTCCGGCGGGCTCTACGACCCGGCGAACATGCCGCTGCTCCACCACGTGAACCAGGGCCTGCGCGCCCACACCCTGTTCCAGAACGACGTCGACTACGTCGTCAAGGACGGCCAGGTCGTCATCGTCGACGAGTTCACCGGCCGCCTCATGGCCGGGCGCCGCTGGAGCGACGGCCTCCACCAGGCCGTCGAAGCCAAGGAAAAGGTGAAGATCGAGCGCGAGAACCAGACGCTCGCCACCATCACCTTCCAGAACTACTTCCGCAAGTACGAGAAGCTCTCGGGCATGACGGGCACGGCCGACACCGAGGCCGAGGAATTCGCCAAGATCTACAAGCTCGATGTGATCGTCGTGCCCCCCAACCGCCCGATGCGTCGCATCGAGCAGCCCGACCTCGTCTACCGCACCGAACGCGAGAAGCTCGACGCCATCCTCACCGACATCACCGAGCAGCAGGCCGAAGGGCGGCCCGTGCTCGTCGGCACGGTGTCGGTCGAGAAGTCCGAGAAGCTTGCCAGCCTGCTGAAACGGCGCGGCATCCGGCACGTCGTGCTCAACGCCAAGTACCACGCGCAGGAAGCCGAAATCGTCGCGCAGGCCGGCCGTCTCGGCATGGTGACGATCGCCACGAACATGGCGGGGCGCGGCACCGACATCCTGCTCGGCGGGAACCCGGAGTTCATGGCGCGCCAGCAGTCACTGGCCGAGCAGATCGCCGAGCGCCTCCCGAAGGGCCAGGAGCGCTTCGTCGACGACGACGAGTTCGTCTACTTCTTCCACCTGGATGCGTTCTACCGCGTGCCGCGCGAGCCCTACGAGCGGGTGTTCGACCACTTCAGGACACAGTGCGCCACCGAGCACGAAGAGGTGGTGCGCCTCGGTGGCCTCCACATCATCGGCACCGAGCGCCACGAAGCGCGGCGCATCGACAACCAGCTGCGCGGCCGCGCCGGCCGCCAGGGCGACCCCGGGTCGTCGCGGTTCTACCTGTCGCTCGAAGACGACCTCATGCGCATCTTCGGGGCCGCCAACATCGCGGGCCTGATGCAGCGCCTCGGCATGGAAGAGGGCGTGCCCATCGAGCACAAGATGGTCACCAACGCCATCGCGCGCGCGCAGAAGCAGGTCGAGGCGCAGAACTTCTCGATCCGCAAGCACCTGCTCGAGTACGACGACGTGATGAACAAGCAGCGTGAGAACATCTACACGCTGCGCCGCCAGCTGCTCGATGGCGTGATCCACATCGACGACACGACGACGGTCGGGCCGCACCAGTACGTGATCACCATCGCCGAAGACGTGCTCGACGCGTCTGTCGACGAGCACTGCGCCAAGGACTCCCACCACGAAGAGTGGGATCTCGCGGCCCTGCGGCTCGAACTCGAGCAGACGTTCGGCCTCGACGACGCGGCGCTCGACGGGCTGGCCCTCGACACGATGAAGCGCGAGCAGTTGCGCGAGGCGTTGTGGGAGCGCATCCGCGAGCGGTACGACGAGAAGTCGCGCACGGTGGGCCGCGACGTCCTGCGCCTGCCGCCCGACGTGCAGTCGGCCATCATCGGCGCGGCAAGGATCCCGGGGATCCTCGAGGCTGCGCCCGACGAGCGTGATGCCGCGGCCGGGCGCGCGGTGCTCGAACCGATCGAACGCAACATCATGCTGCAGATCGTCGACACGCAGTGGAAGGATCACCTCTACTCGCTCGACCACCTGAAGGACGG
>JAEUQQ010000129.1 GCA_016789685.1 Acidobacteriota bacterium
CCCCCACTACTCCGGGGGGCGGGCGACGGCGGTGCGGTCGCCGCCGCCTCCGCCGCCGCTCGAATACCCTTGCGACGACACACCCGCGTTCGCGTTGGTGCCGCCGCCGCTCACGTCGCCGCCGCCGCGCGACCCCGACCCGGCCACATGCGTCGCCGGCTGGCGCACCGTGACCTGCGTGTACCCCTGACCGTTGATCACCACGCCGGTGCGCACAGGACGATCAGGCGTCACCGACGGCCCGGTCGCCACGCCCCCGCCGTAGTACGGCGGGTAGTACCCGCCCAGCGGCCCATAGAAATAGCCGTAGTAGCCGCCATACCCGTACATGCCGAAGTACCCCGGATACCGATAGGCGCCGTAGTCCCACAGCCCCAACGACTCCCACCCCATCGACAGGCAGGGCCCAGGCTGCGAGACGTCCATCGACACGCACGGGCTCGTCCACACGCCGAAATCGCCAGCGCCGCCCCCACCGCCCGCGCGGCGCACCACGAACTTCTCGGGATACGTCAGCCCGACCAGCAGGTCGATCACCCGCTCGTTGACGCCGCCGTCAGCCAACGCGAGCAACTGCTTCTTCTTCAACTCGATGGGCCGGTCGAGTTCGGTGACGATGGCCTCGACGCCCTCGGCGGGCAGCGTGGCTGTCGCCTCGATCACGTTGGCGACCGTCCACCCGGGCACGCGCGACGCCGGCAACAGCCGCGGCGACCGTGCGCCCGCCCCGGCATCGGTGGGCAGGCTCTGATCCTCGGCGAGACGGTAACGCCGCACCCGGATCCCGCTCTGCTCGCCCGTGCCGACCACCTGCACGTCGATCCACGCGCCATCGGTGCGCAGGAACGACAGGCTCGCGACGGCGCGCGACGCGGTGTCGGTGCCGCACGCCAGATCCGCGCTGCGGAAGATGCCGGTGAAGGTCGTCGCCCACACCGCACGCTCGGTGCCGCGGCAGCCCGGCGTGGTTGTCGGCCGCACCACGTCATCGGGAATCAGCGCTTCGTCGCTGACGACCATGCCTTCGCTGACCGTCAGCAATCGCACGCCACCGCCCTCGCGCGGCAGCACGCAGAGCCGCGACGTCGCCGCGCGGCCGGGGATACGGTCGGTTTCAATGCCCCAGCATCCGAGGAAGGCCTCGTACCGCGCATCGGGCGCGGTCGCCGCGACAGCGTCAGTCGTCGCTGGCACACCCGCCGCCAGCGTCACCGCAAACAGGGTTGTGAATACCATGATGGCCACTCCTGCCAGTCTGGCTGGCTCAGAACACCAGGTGGGCGCCGGCACCAACCCGGAACCCGCCAAGATCGACTGGCTCGAAGTCGACGAAGTCGCGCCCGAGCTTGCCCGACGCCCAGATGTAGCGCCCTTCGGCCGACAGGTACAGACGCTGGAACACATGCACGTCGATGCCGCCGAACACGTGGGCGCTCGGGGCCCAGCCGTCGGAGCGGAACTGGCTCGTGAACACCGACAGGTCAGCGAAGTCGACGAAATCGCCCGTCTGCCGGAACTCGTAGTTCATCGCGCCGCCACCCGCACCCACGTACGGCGTCA
>JAEUQQ010000205.1 GCA_016789685.1 Acidobacteriota bacterium
CTCGCGTGCGGCGCCGTCTACGTCGGCACCATCCAGGCGGCCTTCAGCGCCCTCGTGCACCTGTCGCTGCGGCTGCAGGCCGAGCGCGAGGGGCGCAGCGATCGCCTCGAGGCCTACCTCGAAGACCCGGCCTCGCTGTTCATCCCCATCCGGCTGGTGCTGGGGCTCATCGTGGTCCTGGCCGGCGAGATGTTCGCGCAGCTCATCGGCATCGAGCGCCTGCACTCGCTGGTCCTCCTGTTCCTGTCGGTGTTCGGGTTCCTTGTCGTCTCCGAGCACCTGGTGCCGCAGATCATCGTCCGCCGCGGGCCGCAGGACGTGCTCGAGATCCTGCTGCCGTCGTTCGACGTGGTGGCGCTCGTGCTGCGCCCGGTGACGAAGGGGCTCAGGCGCATCGCGCACCTCGGCCCGCGCGACCGCGAGCGCGACGACATCACGGTCGTGGATGCCACCCCCACCGACCTGGCCGAGGATCCGGCCGAGGCGCTGGCCGCCGACGACCGGGAACTCATCAAGACCGTCGTCGAGTTCCGCGACACGATCGTGCGCGAGGTGATGACACCCAGGCCCGACATCGTCGGGATTCGCAGCGACGCCTCGCTCGCCGACTTCCACGCGACCTTCCGCGAGCAGGAGTACTCGCGGTTCCCGGTCTACCACGACACGCTCGACGACATCCGCGGCGTCGTGTTCGCCAAGGACCTGATCAAGCGTGTCGACCTCGACGCCAGCGCCCCGGTGACGACGCTGATGCGCGACGCCTACTTCGTGCCCGAGACCAAGCGCGTCGCGGATCTCCTCCGCGAGTTCCAGCGGCACCGCGTGCAGTCGGCCATCGTCGTCAACGAATACGGCAGCACCGTCGGCATCGTCTCGCTCGAGGACCTGCTCGAGGAGTTGGTCGGCGAGATCCGCGACGAAGACGATGTCGAGGTCGAGCCGTTCGCGCTGCAACCCGATGGCAGCCTGCTGGTGAGCGGCGCCGCGAACGTCGACGAACTCGGCGAACGCCTCGAGATCGAGATCGAGCACGAGGGCTTCGAGACCGTGGCGGGCCTCCTGCTCGCTCACATGGGCCGCGTGCCCGCCCCGGGCGAACACGTCGATATCGCCGACCTCGGCTTCGATATTGTCGAGGCCGATCGCCAGCGCGTCCTCAAGGTGCGCGTCAGGCGTCTCTACGGGACGGCGTCGGCCTGACCCGCGCCACAACGCCAGCCCGCCACGTTCGTGCCTGCCCCGCGGAGACCGAGGCGCGCCCCGTAGCCGCGCCCCTGTGCGTGCGGCCCGCCCTGAGCGAGCCCCCAGGCCGAGTCGAAGGGCGAGTCGAAGGGGTATAGTGCCACCCATGCGCGCAGGATTCGTCGCCCTCATCGGGCGTCCCAACGCCGGCAAGTCAACGCTGCTCAACCGCCTCGTCGGCGAAAAGGTCTCGATCGTCTCCGACAAGCCGCAGACGACGCGGACCCGCATTCTCGGCGTCAAGACGACGCCCGAGGCCCAGTGCGTCTATGTCGACACGCCGGGCATCCACAAGCCGATGCACCGGATGAACGCCCGCATGGTCGATGCGGCCACGGGGGCGCTGCGTGATGTCGACGTCGTCGTGTGGGTCTACGACGCGTCTGAACCCGTGGGCCGCGGCGTGCACTACATCCTCGACCTGCTCGCGAAGATCGACGCCCCCGTGATCCTCGCGCTCAACAAGATCGATCGGCTCGCGAAGCAGACACTGCTGCCCATGATGTCGGCGTTCGCCGCGCGCCGGGCCTTCCACGCGATCGTGCCGATCTCGGCGTTGACCGGTGACGGCGATGCCGCGCTCGAGCAGGAGATCATCGCCGCCCTCCCCGAGGGTGAGCCGCTCTATCCGGCCGACTACCTCACGGATCAGGCCGAGCGGACGTATGCCGCCGAGATCGTGCGCGAAAAGCTCCTGCATCACCTGCGCGAAGAGCTGCCGTACACGACGGCGGTGCTCGTCGATCGCTTCGAGGAGCCTGGCGACGACGGGCTGATGCGGATCGCGTGCGTGATCCTCGTCGAGGCGGCCTCGCAGAAGGGGATCGTGCTCGGCAAGGGCGGCGACATGATCAAGCGGGTTGGCACCGAGGCCCGCCTCGAACTCGAGCGCTTTTTCGACACGCGCCTCTTCCTCGACCTGCACGTCAAGGTCAGGGGCGAATGGCGCAACGACGAGCGCATCCTCGACGAGATGGGACTCGGCAAGCGCGGGCACTGACGCCGTGGCGAGTGGAGAAGTCAATGCCTGAAGTCTGGCTGCGTGGTGCCCTGGCCGGCGTGCCGCTTGAACTGCAGCCCGTGGTGCATGCGCTGCTGCAGGTCGACGAAGACATCGTGGCGCACGGCGCGGCGTTGCCAGACACTCGCGTCTGGATGTCGCCCGGCGGCGCCGCGTCGGCAGGATTCCATCTCAGGCACCTGGCGGGGAGCCTCGACCGGTTACTGACCTACGCGCGCGGCGAGCAGCTCTCGCGCGCGCAACTGGCCGCCCTCAGGGCGGAGGGGGATCCGGGCCTGCCGCCGGAGTCGACCACGTCGCTCGTGTCGGCCACGCGGGCGGGGATTGCCGCTGGCATCGCGCAGGCACGTGCCACGCCCGTGGCGGATCTCGACCTGGCGCGCGAGGTCGGGCGCGGGCGCCTGCCCTCGACCGTCCGCGGCCTGCTCGTGCATGCCGCCGAGCATTCGGCGCGGCATGCCGGGCAGCTCGTGACGACGGCGCGCATCGTCATGGCGCGGGACGCCGAGGCGCACCCGGGGGTGACGGGAGTCGCGCTCGCGAACTGGCTGGAGGGCGGGCTCGACGGTGATCCCTGGCACGGGCCGTCGGTCTTCGCCGCGCTCGACGGGGTCGATGCCGTAGCCGCGGTGTCGGCCGCGCCCGACGGGGGACACGCGATCTGGGAGGTGGTCCTTCACATGACGGCCTGGACGCGCGAGGTGCATCGTCGCCTCGCGGGCGCTGCGCCCGAGGAACCCCGCGACGGCGACTGGCCAGCCATCGGCGACCCGTCGGCGGCGGCGTGGACGGCGGCGTGCGGCGCGCTGCGCGACGCGAACCGCGCGCTGGCGGCGGCGGTGCGCACCCTTGGTCCGGCCGCGTTGGCAGCGACCGTTGGCGGCGAGCGCAATCCGGCGCTGGGATCGGGCGTGTCGCATGCCGACATGATCGCCGGGCTCGTCCAGCATCACGCGTATCACGGCGGACAGATCGCCCGACTCGCGAGGGGCCTGCGCACGCGCGGCTGATCGTCCCACAGCATCTGGCCCGGCCGGGATCTTCGTCCTGTCGCTCGTCATCTCCGTGTGCTACCTTCACGGGTCGCGCCAGTGATCTGCGGATCGATCCCTGGCGATCACGGTTCCGCCCATGGGTGTCCAGCGCAAACTCGACGTCGTTCTCGATTCGGTGAAGCGGTTGCTCCGCATGGGAGCGACGGCGAACCTGGTGAACCTGCTCCAGAAGCAGCACCCGGCCGATCTCGCGCAGGTCTTTTCCGACCTCGTGGAGCGCGATCGCCAGGCGGCGTTCGACGTCCTGGTCGAGCGGAACACGCGGCTGGCCATGGAAGCGGCCAGCGAACTCGGGCCCGAGGCGGCCGCGCACCTGCTGAGCGATCGCTCGGCCGAAGACATCGCCCACCTCCTGCAGGAACTGGAGTCTGACGACCAGGCCGCGATCGTCGACTACCTGCCCGACGACCTGTCGTCGGCCGTGCGCGACCTGATCCGCAAGAAGGAGGGCGACGACGTCGACAGCCTCCTCGAGTACGCGGAGCAGACAGCCGGCCGCATCATGAACCCGAACGTCTTCGCGCTCAGCGAAGACCTGACGGTGGGCGAGTCGATAGCGGCCCTGCAGTCGGCGCGCGACGTCGAGATGGTCTTCTATCTCTACGTCATGGATGGCCGCCGGCACCTTGTCGGCGTGGTCTCGTTGCGTCGCCTCCTGCTGGTGTCGCCCGAGACGCCGCTCAAGCGGATCATGACCGCCGACGTGATGAGCGTCCGCGTCGAGACCGACCAGGAAGAAGTGGCGCGGATGGTCGCGTCGTACAACCTCCTGGCGATCCCGGTCGTCGACGAGGAGAACAAACTCGTCGGCATCATCACCGTCGACGACGTCATCGACGTCATCAAGGACGAGGCCACCGAAGACCTGTATCGACTGGCGGGTGTGGCGGGCGACGAGCGCGTGTTCACGCCCGCGGGCGAGTCGCTCAAGAAGCGCCTGCCGTGGCTGGTGGTGAACCTGGCGACGGCGTTCCTGGCGGCCTCGGTCGTCAAGCTGTTCGAGGGGACGATCTCGCAGGTGACGGCGCTGGCGGTGTTCATGCCGATCGTGGCGGGCATGGGCGGCAACGCGGCGACGCAGACGCTGACCGTCATCGTGCGGGGCATCGCCCTGGGCGAGCTGTCGTGGAGCAACACCAAGAAGGCCCTGCTCAAGGAAGCGCTCGTCGGCCTGGGCAACGGCCTGGCGTGCGGGACGATTGCGGCGTTCGGTGCGTGGGCCCTGCAGGGCAACCCGGCGCTGGGCGCGGTGCTCGCCCTGGCCATGATCATCAACATGTTCGTGGCGGCGACGGCCGGGACCCTGATTCCGCTGGCCCTGCGCGCCCTGAAGATCGACCCGGCCCTGGCGTCGTCGGTCTTCATCACGACGCTGACCGACGTGTTCGGCTTCCTGTCGTTCCTCGGGCTGGGCACCGTCTTCCTGCGTTACCTGCACGTTGTCTGAGCCGGGCGAGGGTGTCGAGCCGGCACTGTGCTGACCGCCGGGAGGCCCGGTAGGGCGGGCGCGCCACGCCTGCAAGACGCACGCCTTGTGCCGCTGCCGGGATTTCGGCGACATTTTCGCCGCGGGCGCGCCTGCGCAGGGTAGAATGACCCGCGACTCGTCCGGGTTGCCGGGACGAGTCGGAAAGTCCGCGCGATGCCGCTCTACACCGCTGACGCGCTCGTCTTGCGCACCTACAAGCTCCGCGACGCCGATCGCATCGTGGTCTTCCTGACCGCCGATCGCGGGAAGAAGCGTGGCGTGGCCTATGGCGCCCGCAAGAGCCGCTCCCGGTTTTCCGGCGCCCTCGAGCCGTTGACCCGGGTCAGCGTCGGCTACGTCGAGCGCGAGGCACGGGACTTGGTCAGCCTCAATTTCGCCGACGCCGTGCAGTCGCCGATGTCGGCCCTCGACCCTGGCGCGCTCGGACACGTGGGGTACTTTGCCGACCTGATCGACGCCTGGGCCGCAGAAAACGACGCAAACGAGAAGTTGTTCCGGCTCGGCGCGGCGCTCCTGGCGGCCCTCGCGGCCGGGACCCCCATCGACCCGCTGGCGCGGTACTTCGAGTACTGGCTGCTTCGACTCGAGGGCGTCTACCCGGTGTGGGTGCGGTGTGCCAGATGCGGCACGGCACTTGAATCAGCGGGAGGGGCCCTCCTGCGAGAGGCCATGGCGTTTACCTGCGGCGCGTGTGCGCCCCGGGCGGGAAGCGAGCGGGTGTCGGCCGAGGCGTTCAGGTTCCTGCGCGCGGCCAGCGGGGTGGCCCCCGACCGGATGGCGGTCGGCGAGGCGCCTCCGCCCCAGGCGATGCGGGAACTCGAACGCGCACACCGCGCGATGATTGCGACGTTTCTCGATCGGGAACCCCGATCGAGCCGGGTGCTCAGGGAGATGGGCGCGTGACGCTTCAGGAGTTGATTTTCAAGCTGTCGGAGTACTGGGCGTCGCAGGGCTGCCTGATCCAGCAACCGCTCGATGTCGAGGTCGGGGCCGGCACCATGCATCCCGAGACGTTCCTGCGGGTGCTCGGGCCGCGACAGTGGAACGTCGCCTACGTGCAGCCCTCGCGACGGCCGGCGGACGGGCGGTTCGGCGAGAATCCCATCCGGCTCTACAAGCACCACCAGTTCCAGGTGATCCTCAAGCCCGCTCCCGACGAGGTGCAGCACGTCTACCTGCAGAGCCTCGAGGCGGTGGGCATCGACCCGCGGGCGCACGACATCCGCTTCGAGGAAGACAACTGGGAATCGCCCACGCTTGCGGCCTGGGGCATTGGCTGGCAGGTCCTGTTCGACGGACTCGAGATCACGCAGTTCACCTACTTTCAGCAGGCCGGCGGCATCGAACTCTCGCCGATTTCGGCCGAGTTGACCTACGGGCTCGAGCGCCTGGCGATGGTGCTGCAGCGGGTCGACAACGTCTACGACCTCGAGTGGGCGCCCGGCGTGCCCTACCGCGACGTGCGCCTCGTCGATGAGATCGAGCAGTCGAAATACGCGTTCGGCCACGTCGATCTCGAGCCGGGCCGCTTCGGCGCCTTCCACCGCGACCTGTTCGACAAGCACTACGAGTTCGGACACGCCCTGCTCAAGTCGGGCCTCGTGATGCCGGCGCACGAGCAGTGCCTGAAGTGCTCGCACCTGTTCAACATCCTCGATGCCAGCGGCAACATCGGGGTCACCGAGCGGACGGCGTACATCCTGCGGGTCAGGCAGTTGGCCGTGGCCATCGCGAAGGTGCATGCCGAACGCGAAGTGGCGGCGCACCCGGCGCCGAGCGAAGAGGAGTACTGATGGACCGCGAACTGCTCATCGAGGTGGGCTGCGAGGAACTGCCGGCGAGCTGGCTGGTTCCCACGGCCGACCAATTCGCCTCGCGCCTCAGGGCGCGCCTCGTCGAGTTGCGCCTGTACGTCGATGCCCCGATCGAGGCGCACGCCACGCCGCGGCGCCTCGCCGTCGTGGCCGCCGGCATCGCCGACCGACAGTCGGACCTCGACGAAACGATCAGCGGTCCACCCGTGTCGGCGGCCTTCGGCCCGGACGGCGCCCCCACGCCGGCGGCCCTCGGGTTCGCGCGGAAGAACGGCGTCGAGGTCGGTGACCTCTCGCGCACCGAGACGCCGAAGGGCACCTACCTCTCGTTCGTCAGGAAGCAGCGCGGCAAGGCCGCCGTCGATGTCCTGCCCGACCTCCTGGGCCTCGTACTTCGCGACCTCACGTTCCCCAAGCAGATGCAGTGGGACGCGCGCCTCGATGACGGGCGCGGGGCCTTCACCTTCGGTCGGCCGATCCGCTGGCTGCTCTACCTCTACGGCGGGCGCGTCGTGCCGTTCACGATTCGCCGGACGGCGCTGGCGACCTCGCCGCTCGTGCAGGACGTGCGCACGGGGGCGGTGACCTACGGGCATCGGTTCCTCGCCGTGAGCGGCCGGCCCGGGCGCGCCATCAAGGTCAAGTCGTTTGCCGACTACAAGTCGCGACTGGGCGAGCACTTCGTCCTGCTCGACCGGCAGGAGCGACAGGCGCGGGTGATGCGCGAACTCGACGCGCACGCGCGGCGACTGGGCGGCCGCGTCTACCACGCGGCCGGCGCGCACTCGGGTCTCTTGCGCGAGGTGCCCGACCTCGTCGAGTACCCGTCGGTCGTCGCGGGCGCCTTCGCGACCGAGTTCCTCGCGTTGCCCGAGGAGGTCCTCACGACGACGATGATCCACCACCAGCACAACTTCCCGGTGGTCGACGAGCACGGCAAGCTGATGCCGGCCTTCCTGGCGGTCACCAACATCGAGGTCGATCAGCCGAGGAAGATCGCGATCAATGCCGAGCGCGCGCTGACGCCGCGCCTGCGCGACGCCCGCTTCTTCTGGGAAGCGGATCGCAAGGCACCGCTCGAGTCACGGCTCGATCGGCTCGACACCCTGCTGTTCCACAAGGCGCTCGGCAGCTACCGCGCCAAGGCCACGCGCCTGGCGCAACTCGCGCGCGCGATCGCGGCCGACGCGTTCGGCCGCGCCGACGTGGCGCCGCACGCCGAACGGGCCGGCCTGCTCGCCAAGGCCGACCTCGTCACCGACATGGTGCGCGAGTTCACCGAGCTGCAGGGGGTCATCGGGGGCATCTACGCCCGCGAAGACGGCGAGTCGCCGCTGGTGTGGAAGGCGATCTACCACCACTACCTGCCCATCGGCGTCGACGCCACGGTGCCGCCGACGAGCGAGCAACTCGGCGAGGCCGCGCCGGCATGGGCCGCCGTGGCGCTGGCCGACAAGCTCGACTCGGTCGTCGGGCTGTTCTCGGCCGGCGAGCGGCCGACGGGCACGCGCGACCCGTTCGGCGTGCGACGGCAGTTGCAGGGCGCGTTGAAGATCCTCGTGGACCTGCCCGAGGTCGGAGGCGTCACGCGGCCGATCGGGATCGGCGGCCTGGTGCGTGCGACGGCTGCGGGCTTCGCCGGCGCCGACGTGGCGGCGTTCGACGCCGACCTGCAGGCGTTCGTGATCGACCGGTTGCGCCACCTGTTCACGCAGCGTGGGTTCCGCGCCGCCGAGATCGATGCCGCCCTCAATGCGGCCGACGCCGACCTGGCGCCCCTGGCCGTGCGTCGTCGCCTCGAGGCGCTGCAGGCGATGCGCGGCTCAGACGACTTCACGCAGCTTGCGGTGCTGTTCAAGCGCGTCAAGAACATCGCGCGCGAGGCCACCGGCGAGGTCGCGATCGACCGCAGCCGGCTGGTCGAGCCGGCCGAACTGGCGCTCGTGCAGGCGTTCGACGCGCAGGCCCCGAAGATTCGCGCGGCGCTCGCGGTGGGCGACTACCGCGCCGCCATGAGCGAGGCGGCAGTCCTGCGTCCCGCCGTGGATCGCTTCTTCACCGATGTCTTCGTCATGGCAGACGATGCGGCGCTGCGTGCCGCACGGCTGCACCTGATGGCGGCCCTGCGCGACGTGGTGCTGGGCATTGCCGACATCTCGCATCTGGGCAGCTAGGACCCCTCGTCCCGGTTGTCCGAACGGTCGTGATGGCTGCCGGGTGGGCAGCCGTGTTGGGGAGCATTGGCTCCCGCATTCCTACGGAGCAAGAACAGATGGCCAAGAAGACCGCCAAGAAGACCGCCAAGAAGGTGCAGCCGGCGCGCAAGACGTCAGCGGCGAAGAAGGTGACCAGGAAGCCGGCCGTTCCGGCAAAGAAGGCAGCCGTGCCGGCGAAGAAGGCCGCCCGGCCGGCGCCGGCCAAGGCCAGGAAGGCGGCTCCGGCGGCCAGGGCGAAGGCCAACAAGTTCGTCTACTTCTTCGGCGGTGGCAAGGCCGAGGGTGACCGGACGATGAAGGACCTGCTCGGCGGCAAGGGCGCGAACCTCGCCGAGATGACCAACGCCGGACTCCCGGTGCCTCCGGGGTTCACGATCACGACGAGTGCCTGCAACCTCTACTACGACCAGGGCCGCAAGCTGACGCCGGCCATCGAAGACGAGATGGTGGCCAACGTCCGCAAGCTCGAGAAGGCCGCGGGCGCCACCTTCGGCTCGACCGAGAACCCGCTGCTCGTGTCGGTGCGGTCGGGCGCGAAGTTCTCGATGCCCGGCATGATGGACACGATCCTCAACCTCGGGCTGAACGACAAGGCCGTCGAGGGGCTCAAGGCGCGCACCGGCAACGGCCGCTTCGCCTACGACAGCTATCGCCGGTTCATCCAGATGTTCGGCAGTGTCGTCCTCGAGATCCCGAAGGACGTGTTCGAGCACGAGTTCGAGTCGGTCAAGACGGCGGCCGGCGCGGCGACCGACACCGACCTCGGCGAGGACGGCCTGAAGGAGACCGTGGAGCGCTACAAGAAGGTCGTGAAGGCGCGCACGAAGAAGGACTTCCCGCAGGATCCGTTCGAACAGCTCCGCCAGTCGCGCGACGCCGTGTTCCGCTCGTGGATGAACCCGCGCGCGATCTCGTACCGCCGCATCTACGAAATCCCCGATCACATCGGCACCGCGGTCAACGTGCAGATGATGGTGTTCGGCAACACGGGCGACCGCTCGGCGACCGGCGTTGGCTTCACCCGCAACCCGGCGACCGGCGCGCCGCAGTTCTTCGGCGAGTTCCTGATCAATGCGCAGGGCGAGGACGTCGTCGCGGGCATCCGCACGCCGCTGCAGATCGCCGAGCTCGAGCAGGTGATGCCGAAGGCGTACAAGGAGCTGCGCGCGATCACCACGCGGCTCGAGAAGCACTACAAGGACATCCAGGACTTCGAGTTCACGATCCAGGACGACCGCCTCTACATGCTGCAGACGCGCAATGGCAAGCGCACGGGCTACGCGTCGGTGGTCATCGCGACCGACCTCGCGGCCGAGAAGCTCGTGACGCCGACCGAGGCGCTGCTGCTCGTCGAGCCCATCGCGCTGTCGCAGTTGCTCGCGCCGGTGTTCGACCCGGCCGAGTGGAAGAAGCTGCCGGTGGCGACCAAGGGCCTGCCGGCCTCGCCGGGCGCCGCGTCGGGCCAGGCCGTCTTCACGGCCGATCACGCCGTGGAGTGGGCCGCGGCGGGCAAGAAGGTGCTGCTCGTCAGGAAGGAAACCGTGCCCGATGACATCCACGGGATGGAGGTCGCGCAGGGCATCCTCACCGCGACGGGTGGCATGACGTCACACGCCGCCGTGGTCGGCCGCCAGATGGGCAAGCCGTCGATCGTGGGCGCGGGCGCGCTGAACGTCGACGAGAAGGCCCGCAAGGCCGTCGTCGGCGGCCAGGTGATCAAGGAGGGCGACTGGGTCTCGTTCGACGGATTGTCGGGCGAGGTCAAGGTCGGCCAGGTGGCCACCAAGCCGAGCGAGATCCTGCAGGTCGTCTCGGGCCAGATGAAGGCCGAGGACTCGGACATCTACCAGCGCTTCAGCAAGCTGCTCGGCTGGGCCGACAAGGTGCGCACGCTCGGCATCCGCGCCAACGCCGACCAGCCCGACCAGGCCGAACTCGCCTACAAGTTCGGCGCGCGCGGCATCGGGCTGTGCCGCACCGAGCACATGTTCTTCGGTGAGGGCCGCATCGAGAAGGTGCAGCGCATGATCCTGGCCGACAACGAGGCCGATCGCCGTGCCGCGCTCGCCGAGCTGCTCCCGCTGCAGCGCGCCGACTTCTACGGCGTCTTCAAGGCGATGAACGGCTCGCCGGTCACCATCCGCACGATCGACCCGCCGCTGCACGAGTTCCTGCCGAAGCGCGAAGACCTGATGGTCGAGATCGCCAGGCTCGAGACGAAGGGCGTGACGGGCAAGGAACTCGACGAGAAGAAGACGCTGCTGCACCGCGTCGAGCAGCTCCACGAGTTCAACCCGATGATGGGCCACCGCGGCGTGCGCCTCGGGATCACCTACCCGGAGATCACCGAGATGCAGGCGCGCGCCATCTTCGAGGCCGCGTGCCAGCTCGCCAAGGACGGCATGAAGACCGTCCCCGAGGTCATGATCCCGCTGGTGGGCATGGTCAAGGAGCTGAAGGATCAGAAGGCCATCGTCGATCGCGTCGCCGCCGAGGTGATGAAGGAGATGAAGGTCAGGATCAAGTACCTCGTGGGCACCATGATCGAGGTGCCGCGCGGGGCCGTGACCGCCGACGAGATCGCCGCCGAGGCGCAGTTCTTCTCGTTCGGCACGAATGACCTGACGCAGCTGACCTTCGGCTTCTCGCGCGACGACATCGGCAAGTTCCTCGGCGCGTACACCGAGAAGAAGATCATGGATCGCGACCCGTTCCAGTCGATCGACACGGTTGGCGTCGGCGGGCTCGTGAAGATGGCCGTCGAGAAGGGCCGGGCGACCCGCGCCGACATCAAGCTCGGTGTCTGCGGCGAGCACGGCGGCGATCCCTCGTCGGTGCACTTCTTCCACAAGGTCGGTCTCAACTACGTGAGCATGTCGCCCTTCCGCGTCCCCGTGGCGCGCCTGGCGGCGGCGCACGCGGCCTTGTCGGTCAAGGTCGGCGACTAGCCGGCGCGCAGGAGCCGTTTCCTGCGGGGCAACACGAAGGGCGTGCGAGTCACCTCGCACGCCCTTCGCCGTTCGGGGCAGCGGCCCGCCGCGCCCCGTGCTACGATCCGCCCCTCATGATGCACGTGTTCGCCTGGGACGGGGAGTCGGTGCACGAGTTCACGCACCTCGACCCCGCATGGACCACGCAGTCGACCTACAGCATGCTCTGGGTCGACGTGACCGACATCACCCCGGAGATCGCGGCGTCGCTCGCCAGTGCCTTCAAGCTGCACGAACTGGCCGTCGAAGACGCCCTCGCCATCGTCCACCATCCCAAGGTCGAGTCGTATCCCGGCGTGCTCTATGCCATCCTGCACGGCATCGACTTCGAGGCGGCGAAGCACCAGTTCGCGACGCACGATGTCGACTTCTTCGTCGGCGCCAACTACCTGATCACGGTGCACGACGGCGTCTCGCGGTCGATCGGCCGCATGCGCGACATCTGCCCGCGCAACGTGCAGATCATGTCGGAGGGCCCTGCCGCCCTGATGCACCGCATCGTCGACGGCATGGTCGACAACTATCGCCCGGAGGCCGAGAAGATCGAGGCACGCATCGACGAGCTCGAGCGCGCCGTGTTCGACAACACGCATCGCAACCTGTCGCAGCAGATCCTCCGGGTGAAGCGCGACGTCATGGCGCTGCGCCGCGTGGTGAGCCCGCAGCGCGATGTCGTGGGCCGCATCGCGCGCCGTGAGTTCACGCAGATCGACGAGATGGTCGGCTACCGATTCCGCGACGTCTACGACCACCTGGTGCGGCTGGCCGACGAAGCCATGATCTTCCACGATCGCCTCGGCGGGCTGCTCGACGCCCACCTGTCGTTCGTATCGAACCGCATGAACGAAGTCATGAAGGTGCTGACGGTCATCACGACCGTGTTCGGCCCGCTCACGGTCATCGTGGGGCTCTACGGCATGAACGTGGCCCTGCCCGCATTCCCCGGGGGCGCGTCGGCGCAGTTCTGGTGGATCGCCGGGGGCATGGCCGCGTGCACGGTGGTCATGGGCGCGGTCTTTCGCAGCCTGAAGTGGTTCTAGCGTCCTCTCCACGCGTCGCACATGTCGGTCATCCACCGCCTTCCCCCTGAACTCGCCAACCAGATCGCGGCCGGCGAGGTCGTCGAGCGCCCGGCCAGCGTCGTCAAGGAACTCGTCGAGAACGCCATCGACGCCGGCGCGACGCGTGTCGGCATCACGATCGAGCAGGGCGGCAAGCGCCTCGTCCGGATCGAGGACGATGGCGTAGGAATGGATGCGGCCGACGCGGAACTGGCGGTCGAGCGGCACGCCACCAGCAAGATCCGCAGCAAGGACGACCTCGACGCCATCGAGACGCTGGGGTTCCGGGGCGAGGCCCTGCCCTCGATCGCCTCGGTGTCGCGCTTCTCGCTGCGCACGCGGCAGCAGGGCGAGATGGCCGGCACCGAGGTCGTCGTCGAGGGCGGTGCCATCGTCGCGGTGCGCGCGGCGGGTACGCCGCCGGGGACGGTCATCGACGTCGCCGACCTGTTCTTCAACCTGCCGGCCCGCCGGAAGTTCCTCAAGGCCGATTCGGCGGAGTCGGCGCAGATCTCCCGGCTCGTGACGCAGTTTGCCCTCGGCTATCCCGACGTGGGGTTCACCTTCACGAGCAACGGGCGCAAGGTCCTGCAGTGCCCGCCCGCCGGATCGGCCCGCGAGCGTTTCTTCCAGGTGTTTGGCGAGCGGCCCGACCTCGTCGAGGTCTCGCGCGAGGTCGGGCAGTTCCGCGTGTTCGGCTTCGTCGCGCGCCTCACCGAAGACGGGCCGATGCGCGGGCCCCAGTCGCTGTTCGTGAACCGCCGCATCGTCCGCGACCGCAGCATCCAGCACGCGATCGCGATGGCCTACGCCAGCGCGACGATCAAGGAGCGCAGTCCAGAGGCGCACCTGTTCATCGAGATGCCGCCGGATCGGCTCGACGTGAACGTGCATCCGACCAAGGCCGAGGTGCGATTCCTCGAGCCGTCGTTCGTGCACGAGGTCATCCGTCGTGCGGTTGGCGACGCCCTCGGGGCCCAGCGCCCGCCCGACGTCCAGTTCTCGCTTACGCCACGCGAGCCACTGCCCGGCGAGCCCGCTGCGCGTTCGTTGCCACACGTCTGGAATCCGTACGACACCACGCGGCGTCCCTCGTCGCTCGAGGCGCCGTTCGATCCGGCTCCGCAGGAACCGTGGCGCGTCGTGCGCTCCGGCGATCAGGCCGGCGTGTCCGGGCCGACCCCGCTGGCAGGTCCGGAGACGGCCGCCGGGATGGGAGCGCCGGCCGGCGACGCGATGCGCCTGCCCGATGCCGCCGAGGCGATCGCGTCGGCGCAGCAGGCCGTCGTCGATGCGACGCGTCCGATGGTGCCGCTCGGGCAGTTCCGCGACACCTACATCATCGCCGTCGATGCCGACGGCATCCTCATCATCGACCAGCACGTGGCGCACGAGCGCGTGCTGTACGAGGACATCAGCGCCCGCCTGATGGGCGGCACGCTGCCGCAGCAGCCCCTGCTGACGCCGCTCGTGCTCGACTTGACGGCGGCACAGTGCGAGGCGCTCGAGTCACACCGCGCGATCCTCGAGACGCTCGGCGTCGAGTTCGAGGAGTTCGGGGGCAACAGCGTGCGTCTCACGGCGATGCCCGCGATGCTGGGGATCAACGACGTCGCCGCCACCGTGCTCGCGCTCGCCGACGACCTCGAGGGCCTCGGGCGCGGCGGGCGGATCGAGGACACCCTCAAGCACATGGCCGCGACCATGGCCTGCCACGCCGCGGTCAAGGCCAACATGAAGCTCCCGCTCGAGAAGATGCAGTTCCTGATGGACGAACTGCGCCGCACGGCCTACTCCAGCGTCTGCCCCCACGGCCGCCCCGTCGTCCTGCGCCTGACCCGCCGCGAAATCGAGAAGAACTTCCAGCGCATCTGACCCCGGAAGTACGCAGGGACTCCATTCGGGTCTGACCCGAATTAACATCCTTAAC
>JAEUQQ010000227.1 GCA_016789685.1 Acidobacteriota bacterium
GTCGCCATCGTCGGCGGCGTGCTGCTCGTCGGCCTCACGCTCGGCCGCGACCTCTCGGAGTTGTTTGCCGACGACGTGCGAACGGTGATCGCCACCGTGGGCACCACCCTCGTCGATCAACCGATCGCCTTTGCGACGTTCGTGGTGTCGCTCTGCGTGGCGATGGCCGCCGGCAGCGTCGTGTCGTTCGTCGTCAAGGGGGGCGCGGTGGCCATCCTCGTGCGCGGCGAAGCGGCACTGGCGGAAGGGGCCGAAGACCGGCACGTCGGTCTGCCCGAAGTGCTCGCCTGCTCGCGCGTGAGCGTCGATGCGTTCCTCGAGGGCGCGCGCAGGTATTTCAGGCGCTACCTGCGCCTCGGCGTGTTCCTCTTCGCGATCTACGTCGTGTCGGCACTGGCCTATCTGGCAGCGATGGTCGTGGCCTACCGGGTGGCCGAAGCCAGTGGCTCGACGCTCGCGCTGACGCTGGTCGCGGCCGTGTGCGCCACGGCGCTGCTCGCCTGGATCACCCTCGTGAACTGGGGCTACCTGCTCGTGCAGATGGTGATCGTCACCGACGACTGCAGCGTGCGCGGCGCGGCGCGCCGGGTGGCGAGCTTCCTGGACCACCGCTTTCGCGAGATGATCCACGTCTTCCTGTCGGTGCTGGCCGCGGTGGTGCTGGCGACGCTCGCCTCAATCGTGACGACCGCAGGACTCGGGGCCATTTCGTTCGTGCCGCTGGTCGGGCTGGCGACCCTCCCGATCCAGGCCCTCGCGTGGCTGGTGCGCGGGCTCGTCTTTCAGTTCTTGGGGCTGGCCGCCCTGGCGGCGTATCTTTCCATCTACCGGCAGTGGGTGGCCGGCGACCGCACGTCGCCGGTCACACCGCCCGAGGGACAGGCATCATGAACTACGACGCCCTTTTTTCGTCGGTTGGACAGGGGTTGCAGCAGTCGGCCATCCGCCAGATGGGCACGGTGGCGGCGCAGAATCCCAATCTCATCTCGCTCGCGCCGGGGTATCCCGACCCGGGCACCTTTGCGTGGGACGCCTACCTGGAAATCACCGAGGCCCTGCTGACGCAGCGAGGCAGGGCCACGCTGCAGTACGGGCCGACGCAGGGACACCCGCCGCTGGTGGCGGCCTGCGTCGATCTGCTCCGCGAACGCGGCATCGCGGCCACGCCCCAGGAACTCCTCATCACGACAGGGTCGCAGCAGGGGCTCGACCTGGTGGCGCGGGTCCTGCTCGATCCCGGTGACGTCGTGCTCGTCGAACTCCCGAGCTACACCGGGGCCATCGCCGCCTTCAAGAACGTCCAGGCGTCACTCGTAGGCATCCCGCAACAGGCCGACGGCATCGACCTCGAGGCGCTCGATGACACCTACCGGCGCCTCGCGCACGATGGGCGCCGGGTCAAGTTCCTGTACCTCGTGCCGAACTTCCAGAATCCGACCGGATTGCTGGTCAGCCTGGCCAAGCGGCGCGCCCTGCTGGAGTGGGCATCGCGACGCGACGTGCTGCTGGTCGAGGACGATCCGTACGGCGCCCTCTACTTCGAAGACACGACGACGGCCGCCGAGACACGGCCCATCAAGGCCGACGACACCGGGCAGCGGGTCATCTACCTGACGAGCTTCTCGAAGACCCTGTCACCGGCCTTCCGCACGGCCATCATGGTCGCCCCGCCGGCACTGGCCGATCGGTTCGAGATCGGCAAGCAGGCTGCCGATCTCTGCACCAGCAACTTCGACCAGGCCATCGTCCTCGAGGCCATCAACCGAGGCGTCCTGGCGCGTCAATTGCCGCTCCTGCGGCAGCACTACCAGCGCAATCGCACGGTGATGGAAAGCGCCCTGCGCGCGTCGCTCGGCGAGGCGGCGACCTGGGTCACGCCGCGCGGCGGGTTCTTCCTGTGGGTGTCGTTGCCCGACGCGGTCGATACGCACCGGATGATTGCCCGGGCGGTGGCGCAGGGGGTGATCTACGTCGCGGGTGGGGCCTTCTTCGTCGACGGCACCGGTGCCAATACGCTACGGCTCTCGTTTTCGCTGGCGACCCCGGAGAAGATCGTCGAGGGCGTCACCCGCGTCGCCGCAGCCGTCAAGGAAGAGCTGGCGGCGTTGGGAGCGGCGGCGCTGGTGGGTCGCTGACGGTCACGGCCGCGCCCGGCAGGGCGTCCAGCGGCGCGACGGGCGTGTCGAACCGGCGCCGCAACACCGCCAGCACGCGATCGAGCGTCACGACGACCAGCCGGTCGGCGCCGGGCCACGCGCCCGAGGCCAGCGTCGGCTGGAAGGCGATTTCGCCGTCGGTGCCGTACCGTCCCACCGGGGCGCCCGTGGCCGGCAGGTGTCCCCGCAATTCAGGCGAGTAGCCAACGACG
>JAEUQQ010000228.1 GCA_016789685.1 Acidobacteriota bacterium
CTTCCTGACCTCGGGATCGAGCCTGACCACGTCGTGCGTGCCGTGACACGTCTTGCAGGTCGGAGCGTTCGCCACGCCGGCCTCAAACGCGCGCCCGTGCGAACTGCGGCTCCACGATTCGCCATCGTGGCAGACCGTGCAGTCGACCCGGGCCAGCTTCTCGGCGTGGGGCAATTCGGCCGTCGCCAGGTCGACGTGGCAGTCGACGCACGCGTGATCCTTGTGGATGGACCCCGCCATCACCTTCGGGTCCACCAGCACCGGCTTGCCGTCGGCGCGCGTCGTCCCGGGATCGGTGTGGCACATCAGGCAGTCGTCGTTCGTCGGCGCCGGCGGCGCCGACTCCTGCGCCAGGCACACGGCGGGCACGCTCACCAGGAGCAACCCCGCCAACAGCGGCCATGGTCCCCGCATCAACACTCCGTGCGGCCGCACCTGCCTGCCGAGCAGGCCAGCCAGAAAGGCGCCCGCCGCACGCACACCATCACGCGATGACGTGGACGACGATCCGGTTCGGATATCGGAAGACGCCGGCCCCACGGGCCCGGCGCTCGGAGCATACCTCAGAGCAGTGACGGGGAGACGGCGCGATGTGCCACGTGCGGAATCAGCTGAGGCAGGACAGTCAGTGGAGGATGAGGTGCACGCCCGCGTGTGGTCCACGCGACGCGTGCGGAAGGAACGTGAGGATGTGACCTGAGCACGATCGCAGATGCCGTCTCTCCGTCGATACGTCACGCATCCCATACCCGCAAAGCTGATGCCACAACACATACCTGCGATTCGGCGCCGGAATCAGGCGAAATTCGCATCACTGACGCCACATGCCCCAACTGACGGCCCTGCCCACCGCCGAGCGCTGACGGAAGTCCGTCAACGTCGCCCCGTCGGCAGGCACAGCCCGGCCGGCGGGGTCGCGCCCCGCCGATCGCCCTGCACTCCCGGCAAACGCGTTGGGCCTGCCTGCCGACCTGCATCGGCCGTCTTGGATCAGTGGGTCGCGTGCGCAGCGCCGCCAGCGTAGACCTCGCCCCACGTGAGCACCGCGCTCTTGTGGGTTTCGGCAAACGCGCGCGCCGCATCACCCGACAGGAACGCGGCGTACTCGATGCCGCGCCGCTGCGGATTGGGCTTGAAGGCGACGAAGCGCGCCTCGTCGACCAGCACCGCCTTGTGACGGCCGTAGTCGGTCGCGTACATCGCCTTGATCGGGTCACCGGGATGCGACTTGAGGTAGTCGACCAGGCAGGTCACCGAACTGAACTGGTACGACCGCTGCGAATGATCGATGATCTGGGCGGCGAGTTCGGGCTGGCTGATCGGCTTGCGGCAGTGGAAGCAGGGCTCACCTGCGCGGATGGCCACCGGCTTGGCGGTCGCACACCCCATGATCGCGATCATGAGGCCGCACACGATGAGGAGACGTGAGATGCGCATGGCCCCCTCCGTCGAAGTGCCGGCACGGTTGCCGGAACAGCATCAGGACGAAGCAAGCCTCGCGCCGGACACGACCGCGAACATTCCGCCGAAAACGCCCAAACGCCGGCGGTGCTGACGCCCACCGGCGATCGCCGCTGCCAGAGTTGGCAACGGACGTCACGGCGCCGCGGCCCACCGCGCCTCGATACACCGACGCGCTGGTGCCGGACTCCCCTCGCGGGTTGCAGCGTCGGCCGTCTGTCGTTACGGGAGGCTCTTCTCGAGCCACGAGGACTGCAGGTCGAGCGGGCGAAGCCGGTAGCCCAGATGTTCGAGGGGGGTGACCCCGCACACGGCCGCCGGCGCGAGCAGGACGAGCCGGGCCCCGCCGGCGAGCGCCGCCATCTCGACGGCGCCGAGGAGCCGGGCCAGGACCGCCAGCCTGATCGGGTCGGACAGGTGCCGATCGAGCCCCAGTTCCACCACAATGAGACGATCGTCCTGGCGCGCATAGGCGGCCACCCCAACGACCGTGCCGTCGTAGTGCGCGTGGAACTGGACGAGGCGATTCAGTCGGGCGCGTCGCTCGCGCGTGAACGCCCGCCCGCCGAAGATGCGTCGCAGCGTAGCGCTGTCGAGCGCCTGTGTCGCCCCGTCGGGCCCCAGCACCCGCACCCCGATCTGGTCGGCGCCTTGATACACGGCGACGGCTTGGACCCGGGCGAGCACGGGCCGGGGCGAGGGCGAGGGCGCCATGCCTGCCCGTCTCGCAACGGCGATGCCACGTCTGGACTCGTGAATTTGCTGGACTATT
Organism: Acidobacteriota bacterium; assembly: GCA_016789685.1. GTDB lineage: Bacteria > Acidobacteriota > Vicinamibacteria > Vicinamibacterales > JAFNAJ01 > JAEUQQ01. Next base: position 2,234 of record JAEUQQ010000228.1, read on the forward strand.
TGGGGCTTTGTGCGCGGTTCCGTCGCAGCGGGCCTGTTACGTTCCGGGTTTCCGGCGAGCCTGAGCCCTAGTCTGCCGTTTCTGCGGCGTCGGGAGCGAGATGGTCGAGCTGCAGTTTCTTGATGCGGTCGCCGAGCGTCGAGCGCTTGATCTGCAGTAACTCGGCGGCGCGCGATTTGTTGCCGTTGGACGTACGGAGCGCCCACGAAATCAGGTTGGTCTCGACTTCGCGCAGCCGATCGTCGAGCGATACCGCCGACGGCGTCGCGTGCGTCTCGACAATCGGCACGTCACTCTCGGTCGCGCGATGGAACAGCACCGACGCGGGGACGCACCCGACCCGCACCGTGTCGCAGTTGCAGGTCTGCGCGATGCGCTCGCACGCGTTCTCGAGTTCGCGGACGTTGCCCGGCCAGGGATAGCGCATGAAGGCCTGCACCACTGACGACGCGACGGCGCGGACAGGCTCACCACGCTGCTTGAAGAACCGCCCGATGAAATGGTCGACGAGCAGCGGGATGTCTTCGCGGCGCT
>JAEUQQ010000272.1 GCA_016789685.1 Acidobacteriota bacterium
CGCCAGTGCGCGCTGGATTCGTGCTCGAGCGCGATCACGTCGTGGTCGTCGAGGAACAGGGCGAGGCGCTCGTCGAGGTCGTCGAGCGAGACGTGCGTGCGGGCATCGAGGTCGAGCGCGGGCCAGGTGCGCACGGGGCTACCCGAAGATGTCCTTCACGCGCTCGAAGAACGGCTTCTCTTCGTCCGTGTCGGTCGGCGCACCCGGAGGCGTCGGTTCAGGAGAAAACGTCTCGCGCAGGGCTTCGATCGCCTTGCGCTGCTCCTTGGTCAGCTTGCGGGGGACCGAGACCCGCACCGAGACGAACAGATCGCCGTGCCCGCGCCCGCCGACGTTGGGCATGCCCTTGCCGCGCACGCGGAACGTGGCGCCCGACTGCGTCCCCTCGGGAATGTCGAGCGTGTGCGGATCGCCGGGCGTTGCGATCGGCAGCGTGCCGCCGAGCGCCATGGTGACGAACGGCACGTCGACGTCGCAGTAGAGGTCGTCGCCGTCACGCTTGAACACCTTGTGTTCGACCACGTGCACGACCACGTACAGGTCGCCCGGGGGGCCACCGGCCGCCCCGTGTTCGCCTTCGCCGTAGAGGCGCATGCGCTGTCCGGTGGCGATCCCGGCGGGAACCTTGACCGTCAACTTGCGTTCGCGCGCGATGCGGCCGGCGCCCCGGCAGTCCTTGCAGGGCTTGGCAATGACGCGACCGGTGCCGCGGCAGGTCGAGCAGGCGCGCGCAACCGTGAAGAACCCCTGCTGAAAGCGCACCTGTCCCGCGCCGCCACACTGCCGGCAGGTCTCGGCGCTCGTGCCCGGCGAAGCGCCCGAGCCCTTGCACGTCTCGCACGATTCCTCGCGCGGGATCTGGATGGTCGTCTCGGTCCCGGTGAACGACTCCTCGAAGGGGATCTCGAGGTCGTAGCGCAGGTCGGACCCGCGCTGCGGACCGCCGCGCCGCCGCTGGCCGAAGATGTCGCCGAAACCGAAGAAGTCGCCGAGGCCCCCGAGGATGTCGCCGAAGTCGTTGAAGGCCGACGGGTCGAAGCCCTGCGACGCGCCACCGACCGCCGCGTGACCATACCGGTCGTAGGCCGCGCGCTTGTCGGCATCGATCAGCACGGCGTACGCCTCGGCGGCCTCCTTGAATTTTTCTTCGGCGTCCTTGTCGCCCTGGTTGCGGTCGGGGTGGTACTTCAGCGCGAGCTTGCGGTACGCCGCCTTGATGTCGGCGTCAGCAGCCGTGCGCCCGACGCCGAGCACCTCGTAGAAATCGCGCTTGGTCACGCGGTCGCCACCTTGACCATCGCCGGCCGCAGGAGCCGGTCCTTGATGCGGTAGCCGCGGCTGAGCACCAGCGTCACCTCGCCGTCGCGCGCGCCCTCGGCGGCTTCACGCGCAATGGCCTCGTGCCAGTGCGGGTCGAAGTCGGCGCCGAGCGGATCGATGACCTCGACCCCGCGGCGGGCCAGCATCTCGGCGAACTGCTTGCCGATCAGGCCCACGCCCTTGACGTAGGCATCGACCGCCGGGTCGGCGCTCTCGACCCGCGCCGCCCGTTCGAGATCGTCGAGCAACGGCAAGATGTCCTTGAGCAGCTCCGCGTTGGCGTAGTCGACGAACTCGCGCCGCTCGCGTTCGGTCCGCTTGCGGAAGTTGTCGAACTCGGCCGTCGTGCGCAGCAGCAGGTCCTTGAGGTCGTCGCGTTCGGCCGTCAGCTGCGCCACGGGATCGGGCGCATCATCGGCGGCCGGCGCGTCTCGGTCGGGCGTGGGGGCGGGCGCCCCCTGGGGAACGGTGTCGTCTGGGAACATGGTCTCGTCGAATCAGGCCGGCCGCGCGGGCCCGGCGCGTTGGTTACGGAGTGGCGTCGAGCACGCGCCCCACGGCGAGGCTCGTGGTCTCGACCGCCGCAATCGCACGCGAGTAGCGCATGCGGGTCGGCCCGAGCACACCGATGGTGTGCGTGCGTCCCTCATCCACCGTCGTCGTCGCGACGAGGCTGACGTTGCGCAGGGCCGGGTCGTTGTGTTCTGCACCGATGACGACCGTGAGTCCCGGCCCCTCGACGTACTCGTTGAGCAACAGGATCATGCGGTGCTTTTCCTCGATCATCCCCAGCAGGGCGCGCAAGGCGCCCATCGGGATGCCGCCGTCGGTCGTCTGCGTTTCGTCGACCAGCGTCGAGACGCCGTGCACGAACAACTGCGACTGCGGCGCGAAGTCGGCGAGCGAGGCCGAGGCCAGGTGCAGCGCCCGCGACAGCAGTTGGTCGTAGAGCACGCGGTCTTCGTGCAGCCGCATGCCGATCTCGCGCCGGATGTCGGCCAGATCGCGCCCCGCGAACTCGCGGTTCAGGTACGTCGCGGCCTGCATGAGGTCGGCGGGCGACACCGCCTCGAGCAACTCCACCGGCTTCTGCGACACCCGGCCGTCGGTCGCGATGAGCACGACGAGGACGCGCGAGGCGCCGAGCGCGACGAACTCGATCTGCCGGAGGCCGATGTGCTCGGAGGCAGGCGCCAGGACGAAGGCCGCGTAGTGCGAGGCGCGCGCCACCTCGTGCGAGGCGCCGTCGAGCACCTCGTCGATCGAGGCCAGGTGTCGGAGCCGTGCCTCGAGTTCGGCGGTTGAGCGCAGGGACGGGCGTCTGCCGTCGAGCAGCATGTCGACGTACGTACGGTATCCGAGGTCGGTCGGCACGCGGCCGGCCGACGTGTGGGGCTGCCTGACGTAGCCGAGTTCCTCGAGGCGCGCGAGCATGTTGCGCACGGTCGCCGACGAGAGCCCCAGGCCGCTGTGCGTCGCCAGCCACAACGACGACACCGGCTCGCCGTGCTCGATGAACTCGCGCACGACGAGTGACAGGATGCGTCGATACCGTTCGCTGAGCGGCGGCACGACCGGTGAGGTCGAACGGCCGCTTCCCGTGAGGCTCATTAGCAGTCGTATCCCGAGAGTGCTAACCCTCGGGGATTATACACGCCTTGCGCCCGGTCAGAGCCCGGCACGTGTCATGAGTTCCCGCGCCGCGCCGCGCGCCTGGTGGGTGACCGCGGCCGGGTCCAGGCCTGTGAGGTGGCCGTCGCGGACCCTGACGTGGCCGTCGACGAGCACGTGCCTGACGTCGGTGCCGTGGGTGGCGTAGACCAGCGTCGAGTACGGGTTCGTGCCCGGCTGCTGGTGGGGGCCGTCCATGCCGACGACCGTCACGTCGGCCAGCTTCCCGTTCTCGATCGAGCCGATGGCCGACTCGAGGCCGAGTGCCTGGGCGCCCCCGCGCGTGGCCATCCACACCACGTCGCGCGCCGGCAGGACGCCCGGTCCGACGCGCATCGCCTGCAGCGTGGCGGCCAGGCGCATCTCGTCGAACATGTCGAGCCGGTTGTTGCAGGCGGCCCCGTCGGCGCCGAGCGAGACGCTGATGCCCGCGCGCTGCAGTTCGACGATGGGCGCGACGCCCGACCCCAGCTTGAGGTTCGAGCCGGGGCAGTGGAGCACCTTGACCTGGCGCGAGGCCATCATCGCGATCTCCGTCTCGTCGATCCAGATGCAGTGGGCCGCGCAGAGACGGGGTGAGGCCAGGCCGACGGCGTCGAGATACGCCATGTTCGACAGCCCGGTGTCGCGGCGGACGATCTCGACCTCGCCCCGTGACTCCGAGGCGTGCGTGTGGACGAGCATGCGGTGCGTGCGCGAGAGGCTGCCGACGGCTTCGAGCAGGTCGCGGGTGCACGAGATGGCAAAGCGGGGGGCGAAGGCGACCCGGATGCGGCCGTCGGCGGCGCCGTCCCAGCGCGCATGCAGCGCGAGGCCCTCGTCGATCGCGTCCCGCGTCGACTCCTGCAGGCGCGACGGGACGTTCGTGCCGCTCGTGCCGTCCATCAGGCACTTGCCGATGGTGGCCCGCAGGCCCAGGGCGGCGACTTCCTCGATCACGGCATCGGTGTCGTGCACCGTTTCCATGGTCAGGGCGACCGTCGTGCCGGTGCGCAGCAGTTCAGCGCTCGCCAGGCGCGCGGCGACGCGCAGGGTGGCCGGGGTGTGGGCCGCTTCGAGCGGCCAGACGCGGGCCTGGAGCCAGTCGAGCAGGGTCAGGTCGTCGGCGAGTCCACGAAAGACGGTCTGGCACAGGTGCAGGTGGGTCTGCACCATCCCTGGCATGACGACCGCCCCGCCGGCGTCGAGCACGATGTCGAATCGCGGGCGGGCCCGTCCGGCGTCCGCCCCGACGGCGACGATGTGCTGGCCCTCGATCGCGACGTCGCCCTCGACGATGTCGCACGCATCGTTCATGGTGAGGATCGAGCCACCGCGGATCAGCACCGAGCCCATGTCGCCTCGCTAGGAACGTGACGTCTGCGTGACCGGCGGCGTCCACCGCAACGCGTTCGCCGTGTCGTCAGGCGTGCCGTCGGCCTTGTACCGGATCCTGCCGTACCGCACGGCGATGAGCTCGGCGAGGATGCTGACGGCGATTTCCTCGGGCGTGACGGCGCCGATGTCGATGCCGATCGGCGCGTGGACGCGCGCGAGCAGCGTGGGGTCGCCTCCCTCGAGCGCGAGCTGTTCACCGAGGCGCGCCACCTTGGCGCGCGAGCCGATGAGGCCGACATAGCGCACGTCGCGCGTGGCCAGGGCCCGCACGGCCTCGAGATCGTGCCGGTGGCCACGGGTGACGACCACGACATACGACCCCGGCGGCAAGGGGGCCTCGGCCAGCCACGCGCCGACCTCGTCGACGATGACGTCCGCGGCGTCGGGAAAACGTTCCCGGTTCGCAAATGCCTCGCGGTCGTCGATCACGTGGACGGTGAACCCGGTGGCGGCCGCCATCCTCCCGAGGTGGAAGCCGACGTGGCCGGCGCCGACGATGAACAGGTCGGGCGCGGGCAGGAGCGGTTCGATGAAGACGTCCATCTGTCCCCCGCACACCAGGCCGGAGTCCTGGGCGAAGTCGTCGTTGAGGTCGTAGTGCACGAGGAAGGGACGCGATTGCTCGCGGAGGGCGAGTCGGGCCCGCCCGATGGCGTCGTTCTCGTAGCAGCCGCCGCCGATGGTGCCGACGACGTCTCCGCCAGCCGCCACGAGCATCTTGGCGCCGAGCCGTTGTGGCGTCGAGCCATTGACGCGGACGATGGTCACCAGCGCCACGCGCTCTCCGCGCGTGATGGCCTCGGCGGTGGCAGTGATGACGTCCAGCATGTGGGGCGTGTCTCGTGGGCCGGGCCGTCCACCGGGGAACGGCCACGACCCACGTGATGTGCGTCTAGAGCAGGATCTCGATCTTGCTCTTGGCCTTGACGGCCTCGACGAAGGCGTTGGCCATTTCCTGGCCCTTGCGCTGCTTGAGGAACTCCGCGAGCCGCACGTTGACCTCGGCCAGCGGGACGACGCGTTCGGTCTTCTTGTCGGTCAGCTTGATGATGTGGAAGCCGAACTGCGTCTCGACGACCGCGCTGACCTGGCCGGGCGTGAGGGCCCACGCGGCGGCCTCGAAGGGCGGTACCATCTGGCCCTTCTGGAAGTAGTTGAGGTCGCCGCCCTGGGCTGCGCTGCCATCCTGGGAGTGCTTCTTGGCCAGTTCGGCGAAGTCGCCGCCCGCCTTGACCTGCTTGAGCACGTCGTCGATCTTCGCGCGGGCGTCCTTCTTCTGGGCGTCGGTCGCGGTCTGGTCGACCTTGATCAGGATGTGGCTGGCGCGGACCGACTCGGGCTGCTTGAACTGGTCGGGGTTCTTGTCGTAGTAGTCCTTCACGTCCTGGTCGGTGACGGCGATCTTGGGCGTCACCTCGGTCTCGATCATCTTGTTGATGGCGAGGTCGTTGCGCAGGTCGGCCTTGAGCTTGTCGAGCGACATGCCGCGCTGGGTGAGGGCCTTGCCGAATTCGTCGGCCGACGGGAAGCGCTGCTGGAGTTCGTTGACGCGCGCATCGACGTCGGTGGCGGGCACGTCGACCTTGCGCGCCTGCACTTCCTGGAGCAGCACCTGCTGGAGCACGAGCCGGTCGAGCACGCCGCGGAAGATCTCGTCGCGCTGGGCGGCGGGCACGGCCTGGCCCTGCGCGGCCTCGAGCTGCTTGACGACCGCCTCGAACTCCGTCCGGGCAATGGGCTTGCCGTTGACGCGCGCCACGATCTCTGGCAACTCGGCCGGCACGGGCTTTGGCGGCGCGGGGGGCGCGGGCTGCGCCGTCGCCTGGGCCGGAGTGGTGGTGGCAGCCGCGGCCGTCGTGGTCGACTGCGCCGGGGCCTTGGAACAGGCCGCCACGAACAGCAGGCCCAGAATCGCGGTGATGTGCTTCTTCACTCGAACCTCGTAGGGAGACGACGGAGGACAGGTACTCTTTGAAGTATAGCGCGTACAGGCTCAAACCCGAGTGCTCCGCGCGGCGGGAACTGACGGTGGTCGGCCGCGCTGCGCGTACAGGCTCAAACCCGGGGGCTTCGCGCGGCGGGAACTGACGCTGCGCCGCCGCGCTGCGCGTACAGGCTCAAACCCGGGAGCTTCGCGCGGCGGGGACTGACGCTGCGCCGCCGCGCTGCGCGTACAGGCTCAAACCCGGGGTCTTAGCGCGGCCGGGACTGACGCTGGGCGCCGCGCTGCGCGTACAGGCTCAAACCCGGGAGCTTCGCGCGGCGGGGACTGCCGCTGCGCCGCCGCGCGGCGCGTACAGGCTCAAACCCGAGTGCTCCGCGCGGCGGGGGCTGACGCTGGGCGCCGCGCTGCGCGTACAGGCTCAAGCCCGAGCGCTTCGCTTGGCGGGGAACTGACGGTGGTCCGCCGCGCTGCGCGTACAGGCTCAAGCCCGAGTGCTCCGCGCGGCGGGGACTGAAGCTGGCGCCGCCGCGCGGCGCGTACAGGCTTGAACCCGAGCGCTTCGCGCGGCGGGAACTGAACGCTGCGCCGCCGCGCTGCGCGTACAGGCTCAAACCCGAGCGCTCCGCACGGCGGGAACTCACGCTGCGCCGCCGCGCTGCGCGTACAGGCTCTACCCCGAGGGCTCCGCACGGCGGGAACTCACGCTGCGCCGCCGCGCTGCGCGTACAGGCTACTAGTCCCTCGTCGCAGGGGTTTGATCGGTTCAGCGGAGGGGCGGCAGTTGGTCCGGTGGTACCAGCACCTCGACGCTGCGCGGGGCCCCAGGTTGGCGACGAATCAGGCCGTGCTCGGTCAGCACGACGATCATGCGATGCACCGCGGGCGGGCTGACGCGGAAGTAGTCCTGCAGGTCGGCCTCGGCGGGCGGGCGCCGGTGCAGTTTGGTGTACGTGGCGATGTAGGCGAGGTACTGGCCCTGGAGGTCCGTGAACGCACTGGTCATGGCAGTTGACTCACTGGGGCCGTCGTGATCCTCTCGGTGCGGAGGGCCTCGATGAATGTACGTTACCGCGTCGACCTGGAGGAAGGCGAGCATGCGCACTTGGCGGCGCTGGTGGCGGGCGGGCACCGGTCCGTGCGCCGCGTGAAGCGCGCGCAGATCTTGCTAGCGGCGGCGGACGGCCAGCCGGAAGAGGCCATCGCGCGGACGGTCCACGTCGGGACGTCCACGGTGTACCGGACGAAGCGACGATTTGTGGAGGAGAGCCTGGAGGCCGCGCTGTCAGAGGACCCGCGGCCGGGCGGCACGCGCAAGCTGACCGGGAGCGAGGAGG
>JAEUQQ010000285.1 GCA_016789685.1 Acidobacteriota bacterium
CGCCCGCGCGGCGGCCACGGCTTCGGCCACCAGCGCGGACACGTCGTCGATGGTGACTGGTGTGGGGCTTCCGCCGTCGCGACCGATCACCTCGAACACCATCGGCGCCTCAGCGACCAGCAGCGACCGCGAGCGCAGGTCGTATCCACTCCGATGCTGATACACGACACCCGCCAGGCCGAGCGCCGCGACGGCGGTTCGTGCGGCCGCCTCGACATGGCTACGTTCTTCCGCCGCAACGACCGACCCGTCAACGCGAACCGGGAACCGCAGGCGTCTCAACCCGGCGAGTGACAGCACCACCGTATGGACCGCGTGTGACATCGTCACGCCCCCGGCCTCGACGTCGATGCTCGGCGGGATGTTGCCGTGGTTGATCGCCGCAGGGGTTCCCTTGTCGCCCGCGCCCTTGCGCGAGAAGAGCTTGGGCTTGCCCTTCTCGATGGCAGCGTCCTGCTCGAGACTCGTCCAGTCGGCGGAGTCGGCCTTCGACTCGAAGACCGGTCCAGCCTTCCGCTCGATCGCCACCGGGTCGATGCGGCTCGCCGTCTTCACGCCGGCAACGATGTCGTATCCGACGATTTCTGACACGAGCACGCGCTGGAACTTCGTGCCGAGGCCGCCTCGGGGACCGGTCGAATCCCAGACGCCGAAGAGCAACGCGGTGGGGCAATAACGATACATGCCGGCCGCATGACCGGGCCGAGCGTCTGTACAGGCCCTTCCGGCGGTCGTTTGCCGGAACGGCGTGCCTTCCGCGTCCACGCTGTCGCGCAACAGGGCATCGGCAACGCGATGCGGCGCCTGCAGCGACGTGATTTCCTCGAGGTCGGCAAGCCCGTCGACGTTCCTGAAGTCGACCGAGATGATCGGGACCTGCAGGTCTCCCCGACGCGACGCGTCGAGCAGCGCCTCCTCGATCCGGTTGGCCTGCGAGGCGACCGAATCGAGCAGCACGGTCTGCACGTCGTGCCCGTCGACCTTGCGCGTCTCGATGGCGTACTTGGTCACGCTCTGGCGGTCCTTCACATAGGTCGGAGGGAACACCTTGTCTGCCGGGCCACCTGCAGGCGCGAGCCGCGTGATGGAACGAATGGCAACAGCCCCACCAGCCACCGCCTCGGTGAGCATCGACAACGTCAACCTGGTCGTATCCGACATCAGCATCCCTCCAGCGCGCGTCCTCGGCCAACGTGGCATCCGGGTGGCGCAGCGGCAACGTAGGCTACGCCTGTGACATCTGAGGTCACAACACAAATAAGGTCGTCAATGGGGCGACTTGACGTGTAACTCGACTGTAGTAACCGCGAAATGACAGTGACTCGCATCGCCGCTGGCGCGTACCACAGGCGGATTGCGATCACTCCCCCATGAGGGCCCGACCGCCCGCCGTGCCCCACCCACCAGGAGACGCCGATGCCTTCACGGATTCGCACCGAACTCGCCGGCCTCGCACTGCTCATGACGCTGCTGCCGGGGCCAGTCGGCGCCGCCGACCCGCCCGTCGATCCCGACCTGCTCGCCGCCCGCGAAACGGCGTGGCGCGCCTTCTTCGCCGGCGATGTGAAGACGCTCGGCGACCTGCTGCCCGCTGACTTCATCGGCATCAACATGGGCGACTCGCCCTTCTCGGATCGCGCGCACGCGCTCGACGACTCGAAGGCATTCGCCGCCAGCGGCGGCCGCCTCGTCTTGCTGTCGTTTCCAGAAACCCGCGCCCAGCAGGTCGGCAACGTCGTCATCCTCTACGGACGCTTCGAACTCGTGCTCAACACGGGCGGCGTCGACCGCGCGATGCGCGGCCGCCTCACCGAGGTGTTCGTGAAACGCAACGGCAAGTGGATCCATCCGGGCTGGCACCTGGATGTGACGTCGAC
>JAEUQQ010000293.1 GCA_016789685.1 Acidobacteriota bacterium
GGACGATGGGCCGCGGAGTCTGTCACGCCCCCCGCCGCTGCTACACTGGCCGCTCACCACACTCCACCAGGAGCTGAACCGTGACGACTCCCCTGCGGCGCCGCGTGTCACTGCTCGTGTGCGCGACCCTCACCGTAGTAATCGCCTTCGTCCGCCCGCATCCCACCGCCACCCTCAGTGCCCAGCCGGCCGCCACACCACCGCCGGTGGGCTCGACGCATCCCTTCGCCATCGTCGGCGTGACGGTGATCGCGATGGATGCGCCGGGCGCGCGTGATCACCAGACCATCGTCGTGCGCGACGGCCGGATCGCCGCGCTCGGCCCCGCGACGTCGACGATCGTGCCCGCCGGGGTCACGCGCATCGACGGACGCGGAAAATTCATCGTGCCCGGGCTCGCCGAAATGCACGCGCACGTGCCGGGCGGCAACGCGGCCGATGCCGACATCGCGCGCGTGCTCGAACTCTACGCGCTCAATGGCGTCACGACGGCGCGCAGCATGCTGGGTCACACGCGGCACCTCGCGTGGAAGGCGCGGGCCGAGCGCGGCGAGATCCTGAGCCCGCGCATCGTGACGTCCGGACCGTCGTTCAACGGCACCAGCGTGCCCACCCGCGAAGCCGCCATCGCCCTGGTGGAATCGCAGAAGGCCGAAGGCTTCGACTTTCTCAAGATCCATCCCGGTGTCGCCAACGACGTGTTCACGGCGCTGGCCGCCACCGCGGATCGCGTGGGCATCAGGTTCGCGGGCCACGTGCCCCTCGCCGTCGGGCTCGACCGGGCGCTCGACCTGAAGTTCGAGACCATCGATCACGTGGATGGGTTCGTCGAGGCGCTCACCCCACCGGGCGCGGCGTTGCAGGCCACCGACTCGCAGTGGTTCGGCATCAACCTCGTCGCGCAGGCCGACCGCTCCCGCCTCGCCGGAATCGTGGCGCGCACGCGCGCTGCGGGGACGTGGATCGTGCCGACCGACGCGCTCTTCGTGCATGGGTCGAGCGACGTGACACCCGAGCAGCTGGCGGCGTGGCCCGAGATGCGCTGGGTCGCGCCGCAGCAGCTCTCGGCGTGGATGGAGAACAAGCGCACGTTCCTGGCGACCCATGCCCCCGCGACGCGGCGGGCATTCCTCGACCTGCGCCGCGAGGTCATCGGCGCCCTGCACCGGGGGGGCGTGCGGATGCTTCTGGGCTCGGATGCGCCGCAGGTGTGGAACGTGCCCGGCTTCGCGACCCACCGCGAACTCGAGTACATGGTCGCCGCGGGCATCCCCGCGTGGGACGCCCTCGCGATGGGCACGCGCAACGTCGCCGAGTTCCTGAAGCGCAGCGACACCAGCGGTACGCTGGCCGTGGGAAAACGCGCCGACCTGCTCGTGCTGGGTGGGAATCCGCTCGCCGACGTGACTGCGACGCGGAAGATCGAGGGACTCGCGATCGGGGGACGCTGGATCACGGCCGCGGAACGCACCGCGCGGCTCGAGGCGCTCGCCGTGCGCTGAGGCCTGTCGCCAGGGACTCCCGGAGTGCGTCACGCACTCCGGGAATCGCCGGCGAGGGTGTTACGCGATGGTGACGTTCTTGTCGAGATAGACGTCCTGGATGGCATTGAGCAGCGCCGCGCCCTCGGCCATCGGCCGCTGGAACGCCTTGCGGCCGCTGATCAGGCCCATGCCGCCCGCGCGCTTGTTGATCACCGCCGTGGTGACGGCCTCGGCCAGGTCAGACGCGCCCTTCGACTCGCCACCGGAATTGATGAGCGGGCTGCGGCCCATGTAGCAGTTCGCCACCTGGTAGCGCGCCAGCTCGATCGGGTGGTTGCCCGGCGTCAGCTGCGAGTACACCTTCTCGTGCGTCTTGCCGAACTTCAGCGCCTTGTAGCCGCCGTTCGTGGTCGACATCTTCTGCTTGATGATGTCGGCCTCGATCGTCACGCCGAGGTGGTTGGCCTGGCTGCTCAAATCGGCGGCCGTGTGGTAGTCGACCTCGGCGGTCTTGAAGGCGGGATTCCGCGTGTAGCACCACAGCACGGTCACGAGGCCGAGCTCGTGCGCGCGGCGGAACGCCTCGCTCACTTCCTGCAACTGACGCGTCGATTCATCCGAGCCGAAGTAGATCGTGGCCCCGACCGCTGCCGCGCCCAGTTCGTAGGCCTGCTCGATGCTGCCGAACATCACCTGGTCGAACTTGTTGGGATACGACAGGAACTCGTTGTGGTTGATCTTCACGATGAACGGAATCTTGTGCGCGTACTTCCGGGCACAGGACGCGAGCACGCCGTAGGTCGAGGCCACCGCGTTGCAGCCACCCTCGATCGCGAGCTTGATGATGTTCTCGGGATCGAAGTAGATGGGATTGGGCGCGAAGCTCGCCCCGGCCGAGTGCTCGATACCCTGGTCGACCGGCAGGATCGACACGTAGCCACTGCCGCCGAGACGCCCCGTGTTGAGAATCTGCTGGAAGTTCCGCAACACCTGCGGCGATCGGTCGCTGGGCGCGAGGATGCGGTCGACGAAGTCGGGGCCCGGCAGGTGCAGGAGGGACTTGTCGAATCCCTGGGCGGTGTACGACAGGAGCGCCTCGGCGTCGGCGCCGAGCAGTTCCTGGATCTTCGCAGTGCTGATGCTCACGGTGGTCTCCTTGTGCGTGCGGCGGTGGTTCGCCGGCGACAGTCTATGGCGCGCCCCCCGTGAATCGCAACACGCAGGTGTGTCAGTCGATCTATGCTGTCTCGCCCGCGCCCCGCCTGCCGGGCAGGAGCCTCCATGACCGACCCCGCGGCCGGCCCCGTCGTGCCCCGGCACCACGACGTCTCGCGTCTCGAGGGCTTCAGCGATGCCGTCTTCGGTTTCGCGCTCACCCTGCTGGTCGTGGCCCTCGAGGTGCCCCGCAACTACGCCGAACTGCAGGCGGCCATGAGCGGCTTCGTCGCGTTCGCCGCGTCGTTCGCCGTCCTGCTGTGGATCTGGAGCGAGCACAACGCGTTCTTCCGCCACTACGGCCTCTCTGACGGCCCGACGGTGGTCATCAACGGCGTGCTGCTGTTCGTGGTCCTGTTCTACGTGTACCCGTTGAAGTTCATGTTCACCTTCCTGTCGCGCCTGTTTCTCGGCATCCCGCCGCCGGCCGCCGGCATGGCGCAGATGGTGTCGCTGGACGACAGCGCGGGATTGATGGCGATCTACTCGGGCGGCTTCGTGGCCGTCTTCAGCCTCTTCGCCCTCCTCCATTGGCGTGCCTGGTCGCTGCGTGACTCCCTCGGACTCGACGCACGGCAGCGCTACCTGACCCGCATGCGGCTGCGTGCGCACCTGATCAGCGTCGGCGTCGGCGCCGTCTCGCTCGTGCTCGCATGGGTGCTGCCCGTGCGCCTCGTCGGGCTCGCCGGATTCCTGTATGGCGTACTCGGGCCGCTGCACTGGTGGCACGGCACGCGCGCGCACCGACACCTCGACCAGATGGGAACGCACGAATGACTCGCGTACGCACCCTGGCCAGCCTCGGCGTGGCGGCCGCATCCCTCGCCTACCTCGTGGCGTCGAGCCAGGGCTGGACGGCGGCCGGCTACGCCACGAAACCGCTCATCGTCGTCTCGTGCCTGGGCATCGTCGCCGGTGGCGCCGCTTCGCCGACGCGCGGCTGGATTCTCGCGGGGCTTGGGCTCTCGCTCGGCGGCGACATCGCCCTGATGCTCCCCGGCGACTACTTCGTGGCGGGACTCGCCCTGTTCCTCGTGGCGCACCTCTGCTACATCCGCGCGTTCACGCTGAACGGCTGGCGCGTCTCGCCGCTGCCGAGCCTGCTCGTCGGCGGCTACCTGATGCTGATGGTGGCGTTGCTGGTGCCCGTGCTCGGCCCGATGCGTGTCCCGGTCGCGGTCTACGCGACCGTGATCTCGATCATGGCGTGGCAGGCGGTCGAACAGCGGGCGGCACTCGAGACGCGGGCGGCCGCGCTCGTCGCCTTCGGCGCCGTCATGTTCGTGGCATCAGACACGGCACTCGCCATCAACCGCTTCCTGACGCCGCTTGCCATGGAGCGACTGCTGATCATGGGCACCTACGCGCTCGCCCAATGGGGCATCGCGCTCGGCGCATCGATGCAGGAGCACGGGCGACCAGTCGCCTAACCGAACAGCGAACCCTGGCGCGGCCCCTCGTCGGGCGGCCCCGATGGCGCGGGGTCGCCGAGCAGCGACGCCAGGTCGGCGGGCGTGACGACGCGTGCGCCCTCGGCCGCGAGCGCGAACGTGCCCTGCTGCGCGATCGGGAGCAACGAAGCGTCGGGAGCAGCCCCGGGAGCGACCGGCAGCGCCACGCAGACCGTCACGCCCACGGCGCGCGCCGCCCGGATCGTGTGCCAGGTTCCGCCCGAAGGGCCGGTCTCGACCACCACGACAACGCGAGCAAGCGCCGCCTGCAACCGGTCGCGCTCGACGAAGAACGTCGGGCGGGCCTTGGTGCCCGGCAAGTACTCTGAGATGAGGCTTCCCCGCTCGACAATGCGCGAGGCGAGGCCCCGATTCGACTCGGGGACCACCAGGTCGAGTCCCGACGGCAGCACGGCCCACGTCCGGCCACGGCGCTGCACCGTCTCATCGTGCGCGGCGGTATCTATGCCCCACGCGAGCCCCGACACGACAACGGCCCCCAGCCTGGTCGCCTCGGCCGCAAAGGCGCGTGCGGTCTCGACGCCCCACTCGGTGGGCTCGCGCGTCCCCACGATCGCGACGCGGGGAGTCGTCATGTCGCCCGGGTCACCGTGGACGAACAGCGCGGCCGGCGGATCCTCGAGGCGGAGCAGGTCGCCGGGATACCCGTCGCGCCCGACGGCCCAGAGGCGCCAGTCGCGCCGCCGGCAGGCATCGCTCATCTCGCCGCCGGCCTCCCACGCCAGGTTGATGTCTCCAGGCGTCCACGCCACGCGCAGGTCGGCGGCCTTCACCCTGAGGAACGTCGCGAAATCGTCACCGGTCGCGATGCCGAGCGTGGCTGACCGCTCGAGCAGCGTGTAGAGCCGCCTGCGTCCCACGCCGGGCAACCTGGCACACGCAAGCACGAGGCGGCGGTCTCTGGGCATGGCGAGCTGCGGATCGGCGGGCTGACCTGTGGCGACCCTGGCTACGACGCGCCGAGCGCCGCTGTCAGCTGCGGCCAGTGGTGGCGATCATGCCCCGCCAGCGCCTCGATGATCCAGAGCGGCGAAATCTGGCCGAACTCGGGGTGCGTGACGGCACGCCCAAGGTCGTCGGCCGGGAGCGCCGCGAAATACGCGAGGTTGACGCGTCGCAGCGAGGCCCACGCGGCAAACGCGTCCGCGCCGGGATGCGCCGGCTCGTGGTCCATCCATGCGTCCTGGTCGAAGGGTTGCACCGTGTACTGCTCGCTCGTCACCGCCATCCGCACGCGCAGGCAGAACGCCAGTTCCGTGTGCAGCAAGTGGGTCACGAGCTGCGCAAACGTCCATTTGCCGGGTGCAAGAGGCTGGTTCCACCTGGCGGCGTCGAGTGACGCAAGCGCGCTGCTGTACTTTCCGTGCATCTCGCGCAGGCTGGCCAGCGCGTCGTGGTCGCCAAGAGCCTTGCTGTAGGGGGTCTGAGGCATGAGGGATTGTACTCGGAGCCACGCCGGCGCGTCGGCTGGCGATGTCACGGACGGCGGGTCACGGCCGATGTCACGAGGTGGTGCAGGGCGACGGCGCCAGCCACGGCGACGTTGAGCGAATCGATGCCCCCGGGCATCACGATCGTCGCGCGCTCACCGCAGCCCGCGATGGCGCAAGGGCTGAGCCCGCGTCCTTCGTGCCCCAGCCACAGGGCGACGCGCCCCTGGTGCCGGCGGCACTCGTGCAGCGGCGTACCATCGCGCGCGACCAGCGCGAGGTTGGCAACTGCTTCAGCCTCGAACACCCGGAGCACGTCGTCGGCCCCTGCGGCGTTCGCAAAGGGCACCGACAGCGTATTGCCGAGCGACGTCCGCACGCTCTTGCGATACAGCGGGTCGGCGCAGCCGCCCACCAGCACGATGCCGGCGGCCCCGAAGGCGGCCGCTGAGCGGAACAGGCTGCCGACGTTGTCGGGGTTGCTCACGTCTTCGAGCACGAGCCAGGTGCCGCAACCGCCGCGGTCGTGCGCGACGATGTCGCCGAGCCCGCGCGGCGGCGGTCGCCTGACCACGGCGACGCACCCGCGGTCGAGCGGATAACCGACGAGCGCCTGGAGTTCCCGGGGCGGAAGCTCGACGATGGCGGCCTCGGGCACCCGGGCGAGGTCGGCCGCCATCTCGACACGCGCGGGGGGCGTCACGGCGACGAGCAATGGCTCGAAGCCACCGCTCCGCAGCACGCGTTCGACGACGAAGCGGCCCTCGGCCGCGAACAGCCCGCGTTCGCGCAGGGCCGATGCGTCTGCGAAGATCCGCAGCAGGCCGGTCACCGGCTCCAGCCCGTCAGGCACCGGGTGCTCCCACGCCGGGCGCGCGGACGCTACGCCTCACGCGTGTGGCCCCGGCGTCGGTGCGCGACGACCTGCACGACCGCACTTGGACCGCGGTGCAGGATCCCCTCCTGCACATCGCGCTGCGTCTCGACGCCGTGCTCGATCGTCAGCCCCTCGAGGTCGCTCGCCAGTTGGTCGAGCGTATACAGCAGGGCCGCGTCGGGAGGTCCCCCGGTGCCGAACTCGAGTTGCGCCGGTCGATACGCCTCGAGCAGGAAGACACCGTCGTCGGCCAGCGCCGCGACGCAGCGGCGATGGACGGACAGCCGCAGGGCCGCCGGCAGGTGGCACCAGATCGACACGATGGCGTCCCAGCACCCGGCGCCGAGGTCGAAGTCGGCGAGATCTGCCGCCACCGTGACGATCGACACCCCTTGCCGTGCCGCAAGGTCGCGCGCGTGCGCGAGCCCGACCTCAGAGGTGTCGACGCCGGTGACGTGGTGCCCCCTCGAGGCGAGGAACACCGCATTGCGACCCTGTCCCTCGGCCAGGCACAACACCCGCGCCCCGCGCGTCATGACGGGTTCATGTTCGACGAGGAAGTCGTTGGGCGCCTCGCCGTAGATGAAGCCGCGCTCGTAGCGCGCATCCCAGACGGTCATCCCCGGATTATACGGGCCTCACGACGCGTCAATCCGGCACGGCGGCAGCCGCACGATCCCGCCGGTCGACATCCGCTCGCCGCCTGGCGTCTGGGCGGGATCGACGGTCACGTCGAGCGTCGCGCCGGCCGCTGACGTCTCGAGACGCACGGCGATGCCGGCGGCGGGGGCCCTGTACGCAAGCGTGACGCTCGCGGCGGCGACGACGGGTGCCGCACCGGGCAGGGCCACGTCGAGGGGCGCCCCTGCCGAGGCGGGGGCCGTCATCGAAAGCCGCCACTCTCCGTCGGTCCCGGCGCCCGCGACCAGGTATCGCAACTGGTAGAGCCTGACGGTTTCACCCACGGTGGCCAGGCAGACCACGGCACGAGTCACCCGGGGCGGCGACACGGGCCCGGCCGGCGGCGGTTGGGCCTCGGGCTGTTGTCCGGCCACGCCACAGCCAGAAACGAGACAGGTGGCCGACACGGCGCACGCCCACACACAAACGGTAATCCTGCGCATGCTTCGGGAACTCCCTCTGCGCGCCCGGGAGGCGGGCGGCACAGAGACAGGAGGCAAGCGGCGTTCCCGGCTCGTCAGCGCGAAATCACGCGCAATTCGCCGCTGCCGGGGCAGCGCGTGGCAGAAACTGCGATCGTGGCGCGGGCGGCGCCTGGCAGGAACGTCGCGTTCCTGCCCGACTCAGCGCTGCGCGTCGCGCCGCAGCGAGCGCACGAGCGCCCGCATGTCATCGGGCCAGGGCGATTCGAGTTGAATGGGGCGCCCGTCGATCGGGTGGGCAAACGACAGCCGCACGGCGTGCAACGCCTGCCGTCCGATGGGATCGTGCGTGCGAGCGTACTGCCGTTCGCCAAATACGGGAAAGCCGCGCCAGGCGGCCTGCACGCGGATCTGGTTGCGTCGTCCCGTGATCAGCGATACGTCGAGCACCGCCGCGTCGTCGAGGGCCTCGACCACGCGGTACCGCAGGCGTGCCTCGAGCGCGCCGGGCTCGAGGCGGTCGATGACATCCGACTTCCGCGTCGAGGGATTCCACCGCATGATGTCGCGCCACTCGCCGTCGCGGGCCTCGGGCACGCCATGCACGATGGTGAGGTACTCGCGGACGGCCGCGCGCGTGATGAACTGCGTCTTGAGGGTCTGGCACGACGCGGTCGACTTGGCGAACACGACGAGGCCGCTCGTGTCGCGATCGAGCCGGTGGACGACGAACGCCGCCGCAAAACGCGGGCCTTTCCAGCAGAGCGGCAGCAGGCTCGCCACCGAGTCTGACGGATCGCCGGCCAGGGGTACCGAGAGCAGGCCTGGCGGTTTGTCGATGACGGCGAGGGCCTCGTCTTCGTAGACAATCCGCAGCGGCCCCGTCTCGCGGCGCCCGCTGCGCCGCTTGGCGCTGCCCGGCCGGCTGCGCCACACGCGGACCTCATCACCCGCGGCCACGGCCGTCGCACCGTCACTCGGCGCGACTTCGACGCCATTGACGAACACCTGGCCGCGGACGAGCGCATCGGCGGCCTTGCCGCGCGACCCGAGCCGCGCCGCGTCGGCAAGGTACTTGTCGAGGCGAGCGCCGGCTTCAGCCGGTGTCACCGTCCAGGGAGCTTCGGTTCCGGGCGGCAGGGGGGTGTGGCCCTTACGTCCTACACGGTCCATTCACCATGATCTCACCAATCGTCACCGAAAGGCGATGGTGAAAGTCGTCACGCCCTCGGCGTTCGCGTCGAGCGCGAAGTCGCAGCCGTGGTTCGACAGGACCTCCTGCACGAAGGTGAGTCCCACGCCCTGCCCGCCGTCCTTGGTCGAGAAGAACGGCGTGAAGAGGTTCGCACGCGCCTCCGGCGACAGGCCGGGGCCCGAGTCCTCGACGATCAGCGACGCGGCCGCTGCGCCCGTGGCAGGCCGGCAGGCGAGACGCACCCATCCACCCTGCCCCGCCGCCTCGATGGCGTTCTTCACGACGTTGAGCACGACCTGGCCGAACTGCGCGCGATCGACGTGCACGACCGGCCAGCCCACCTCGCCGTCGAGCCTCACCGACACGGCGTAGGCGTTGGCCCGGCCGCGCAGGAGCGCCACGGCCTCGGCCGCCATCACGCGAAGGTCGCATGGCTCGAGCCGCGGCGGCGGCAGGCGGTAGACATCGGCGAATCCAGACAGGAACGTACCGAGTTGCGCCGTGCGTGACCGGACGATGTCGATCGCGTGCTCGAAGTCCTTGCGGTCGGCCGCGGGCAGGTGTGGCGCGTACGTCAGGCACGACGCCAGCAACGATCCCGACGCGCCGACGGTGTTGTTGACCTCGTGCGACAGCACCCGGATCAGCTTCTCGTGGGCGGCCCGCTCCATCTGCCGCATCTCCTCGGTCAGTTCCTCGGCAAGCACGAACTGCCGCGAGAACCCGCGGTCGACGAACGCGCCGGCCACCACGCGCACCCGTCGTCCTGTGCCGCGCGTCACCACACGCGCGCTGCGCGGCGACAACTGCCGCAACAGGTCGTCGAGCCAGGGCGCCACGTCCGCCAGCCGCTGGCCCGACATGGGCGGTGTGATCCCGAGCACCCGCGTGGCTGCCGGATTGAGGTGCGCGATCCGCCCGTCGAAGTCGAGCACGAGGATGGCCGCCGGCGACTCGGCGAGCACCTGCGCCAGGAAGTGCTGCTGCTCGCGTGCGCCGACGCGCTCGGCGCGGAGCTGGTCAATCATCGTGTTGTAGAGGTCGATGAGGCGATCGATCTGCGGCTGGCCGACGGCCCGCACACGCGACATCACGTCGCTGGTCGCGAGCAGCACCTGGCTCTCGTCGACGAACCTGACGGCAGCGAACACGTCGGCAACGAGCTTGAGGCCAACGAGCAGAGACACGACGAGGACGGCCTCGGCGAGCCACCACGTCCACGTGCTCGCCCCGCGCAGCCCGTACCACGCCGCCACGCCGGCGCCGGCGTGCGCGATGACGAGGTAGGCCGTGAGGCGGACGCGACGGCTCACACCGCGATCTCGTGCTTGTCGAGGCGACGGTACAGCGCCGGCCGGCTCAGTCCGAGTGCCGTCGCCACGCGCGACAGGTTGCCGCCGTGGTGCGACAGCGCCTTGAGGATCATTGCCTTCTCGATTTCGTCGATGGTCATCGCGCCCACGGGCGGCAGCGCGTCGGCGACGGCGTCGGCGTCCGGGCGTTCGGCGAGCGCCGAGAAGTCGGCGGCCGCGAGTGCGCTCTTCCCCGTCACGAGCACGGCCCGCTCGATGGCCTGGCGAAGCTCCCGGATGTTCCCGGGCCACGGCTGCTGCTGCAACCATCGCACCGCGTCGGCCGAGAGCTGCAGCCCCTCGCGGCGATAGACCTGCTCGATCACGCGCAGGAATCGCTCGGCGAGCACCGGGATGTCGCCGCGGCGCTCGCGCAGGGGCGGCAGGTGCAGCGAGATGAGGTTGACGCGGTACAGCAGGTCTTCGCGGAACTCGCCACGTGCCACCATGTCGGCCAGCAGGCGATTGGTCGCGCAGACCACGCGCACGTCGACGGTCACGCGCTGGCTCGACCCCAGCACCTCGAATGTCCGATCCTGCAGCACGCGCAGCAGCTTCACCTGCGCCGACAGATCGAGATCGCCGATCTCGTCCAGGAAGATGGTGCCGCCGTGGGCGAGCGCGAACCGGCCCTTCCGATCGGCCTTGGCATCGGTGAACGCGCCGCGCACGTGCCCGAACATCTCGCTCTCGAAGAGCGACGTGGCCACGCCCCCGAGGTTCACCTTGACGAACGGCTGCCGGCGGCGCTGGCTGTTGCGGTGGATGGCGTCGGCAACGAGTTCCTTGCCGGTCCCGCTCTCGCCGGTGATCAGGATTGGCGCATCGGTCGGGGCGACGCGCCCGATCGTGTCGAGCACGCGCAGCAGGCGCGGGTCGGCGCCCACGATCTGGCTGAAGTCGTGACGGGCATCAAGGTCGTCGCGCGACACCGCCTCGCGTGCAGCCGCGAGGGCGGTCTCGGCCAGGCCGAGCGTCGTGTGCACCACGTGCAGCACCTGCGGGTTCGACCAGGGCTTGGTGATGAAATCAGCGGCCCCGCGCTTCATGCCCTCGACCGCCAGCGCGATCGACCCCCATGCGGTGATCAGCACCACGGGAAGGTCCGGCTGCGCCGCGCGAATCCGCTCGAGCAGGTCGAGGCCCTCGGCGCCTGACGTCTGCCGCGAGAAGTTCATGTCCTGCACGACGAGGCGGCAGGCACGCGTCTGCAGCCACGCGAGCGCCCCGGCGGGGGTGTGCTCGACGTGGCTCGGCATGCCCTGCTGCTTGAAGAGCAGCGACAGCGAGGACGTCACCGACGGATCGTCGTCGACGATGAGGATCATTCGTAGCGCAGGGCGTCAGCCGGCGACAACCGCGTCGCCAACCGCGCTGGATACCAGGCACA
Source organism: Acidobacteriota bacterium (assembly GCA_016789685.1). GTDB lineage: Bacteria > Acidobacteriota > Vicinamibacteria > Vicinamibacterales > JAFNAJ01 > JAEUQQ01. Next base: position 11,519 of record JAEUQQ010000293.1, read on the forward strand.
GAGCCACGACAGAACATAGAGGGTCACCGTGGCCACTGCAAGCCCGATGACGTAGACGCGCCCGTCGATCCAGTAGAAGACGCCCGACATCGGCACCTGCACGGCCAGCGCGACCGCTGGAACGATCGCCAGCGTCGTGAGCACGACCATCTCGCCGACGATCTGGTGCCGCACGTCGGGTACCGTTGCCCCCTTGGCGCGGCGCAGGCCGAGTTCGCGCGTGCGCTGCGTGACGGCCTGCCACAGCACGCCAACGAGGCCGAGCCCGGTCATCAGGATGAGCGACACGGCGATGAAGCCCACCGCCGCGAGCGGCAGGAAGGTCAGGCGCAGCGACGAGTCGCGCATCCGGGCGAGACTCCGCACCTCGAACGACCACCCTGGCGCCGCCTGCTGGAGGCGCGCCACCAGGGGCTGTTCGAAGGCGGCGGTGACGCCCGGGCGCAGTTTCACGAGCAGGTGACGCCCGGGACGGTCGCGCGAGCTCGTCGGCAGGGTGACGTTCTTGCGGTAGAGCACGAAGTGCCGCTGCTGGTCGAACTCCCCGTCTTCGCGGTAGTGCGCCACGACGCCGACGATGCGTGTCGGCTTGCGCGCGAACGTCGGACGCGCCACGGCGGGCGCCGCCCCTGGCGCGGCCGTGCCCGGGCCTCCCGACACCGACTCCTGCGAGCGTTCGGGACGCACGGCCTCGTCCTGCAGCGACTGTCCCACGGCCGTGTCGGCCCCGAAGAGGTCGTCGCGCATCCGCTTCGTGATGACGATCGGGTCGTAGGCCTGCCCATCGTCCTCGGCACCGAACCATCG
>JAEUQQ010000296.1 GCA_016789685.1 Acidobacteriota bacterium
GGTCGTTGAAGACGCCGTCACCGTTGTCGTCGCGCCCCGTGGTGGCGTTGTAGGCCATCCCCGACTGCGTGCGCAGGTTGATGCCCATGCTGAAGTTCCTGAACGGTGACGAGTTGAACGAACCGCCGACACGGTGCCGGATGTCGCCGGGCGCCGGACCCCATTCCGTGTCGAGCACGTCGCTGTTGGCCGGGAGCGAGAAGCCGCCGGTGGTATTCGCCTCGGCCTTCGACCACGTGTAGTTGAGCGCCATGAACGTGCGGCGCCAGTCCATGCGCATGATGTTGATGCCGGCGTGCAGCATCTGCGATCGCGACTCGCCGTCTGATGCGAGTTCGACCACGTTGGCGTACGCGGGGTCGGGCCTCGTGCCGTTCACGGGCGTGTTGAGGTTGCGCCCCCGCGCCACGTTCCGGCCCCAGTTGCGGTTGTACGACAGGTTCAGCCGCGTGTTGGCCGACAGCTGGCGGTCGAACCCGACGCTCATGCGGTGCGCCGATGGCAGGACGAGCGCGTCGGGCCACTCGTAGCGATCGGTCGGTGCGGCATCACCGAGGGTGCCGGGGTCGGGATAGGCTGGGGCGATGATGTTGAGGCTCCGCAGGCGGTCGCCGTCGACGAGCAGGCTCTGCTTGTAGAGGTCGTCGGCAATCCAGTCGTAGAAGTACCCGTAGTTGGCGCGCACCGTCAGCTTCCCGTGCCGGAACGGCGACCAGGCGGCCGTAACGCGCGGCGAGAGGTTCCAGCCGTCACCGACGTGCCCCTGCACGCCGTAGCGCACGCCCATCCCCAGGAGCAGGCTCCGCGTGACGCGCCAGTCGTCCTGGACGTAGACGCCGGCTCGCCACGTCGTGTAGTCGATCACGGGATCGCCGATGCGGCGCGTATAGCTCAGCGCACGGCCAGCGTTGAAGTCGGCGAGGCTCGCGAACGTGTAGGTGCCGAGGTAGTTGGTCAGGTCGTCTGACGAGTGGCGGCCGCCCTCGACGAGCAGCCCCGTCCGCCACGAATGCGCACCGCGCACGTAGTCGAGATCCGACGCGACCTCGAATGTCGTCGAGGCGGCGCCGCCGCGCTGTTGCGCTCCGCCGCTCGTGAAGGCGTCGATCACGCGGATCGTCGGCGCCTCGATCGCCGACTGATCCGTGCTGTCGGACCTCCTCACCTGGAACCGGCTCTCGGTGAAGAAGCGGCGCCCGAGCGGCCCGTTCTCAGACAGCCGGAACGTCGATGTCGTCGTGTCGTTCTCGTAGGCGAGGTCGAACAGGTTGTAGCCGCCGACGCCGAGGTTGCGCGACGTCGCCGTGTCGACGTCGACGCTCGCGCGTATCGCGTGGTCCTTGTTGATGGCGTGGTCGAGGCGCGCGTTGACGGTGAACGAGTCGCGTGGCTGCCTGACGCTGTCGGTGAGGGTCGATCCGCCTGGCGTGACGGCCAGCAGGTTCGGCGACGTGTATTGCGTGCCGCCGTTGGCGTTGATTGAAAACGACGTCTTGTTGGGCCGGATCGTGCCCGAGAGGTTGAACCCGGCGCGGCGCAACTGCTCGGGACGCTTGGTGGGCGTGAAGGCGTTGCGGGCGTTGAGCGCCTCGTCGAGGAAGTTGATGTCGACGCTGCCGCGCAGCGGGCCGAGGCCTGGCTGCGTGAGGATGTCGATGAACATCGCCCCCATGAAGCCGCCGTGATTCTGCGCGGCGAACATGTCCATCCGCGGCAGGCGGATGGAGCGGATCTGCGACTTCGACGGCAGGCGCCCGCCGGTGAAGCCGTCGACGCGGATGGTGGATCCCGGTGGGGCCATCGCCTTCAGCGCCGCTTCGAGTTCGTCCGGATCGTCCGGGAGGGCGTCGATCTGCTCGCGCGTCAGGACGGTGCTGAAGGCGGCGCCCCCGGGATCGAGGCCGGCGCTCTGCCGATCGCGCCCGACGGTGAGGAGTTCGTCGACTTTCTTGATCCGCAACGTGATGCGCCGCCTCACGTCGCCGCCACGCACGCGCACGTCGGGCAGCGTGACGGGATCGAAGCCCTCGAACGACGCGTCGATGTCGTAGCGTCCCTCGGCGAGGTCGGGAATCGCTGCGATGCCAGCGTCATTCGTCGCGACGGTGACCCCCGTCGTCGTGGCGTCGGCGGGTGCGTCAGGCGTCGTCGGGCGGACGCGAACCACCGCGCCCGGCAACACCCCGCCCGTCTGATCGACGACGGTGACGAGGAGTCGTCCAGGACGGGCCTGGGCGTGGGCGGTGCCGGGATCGCCCGTCCACGCCAGCGACGCCAACGACAGCACGACGATGCCGCGCTTCATGATCACGTGCATGGTTCCTGCCTGGTCGAGGGTCGGTGACGTGTGCCGCTACTTGTTGGCCGGCTGGAACTTCTTCGCGTCGATCTTCGGGTTGACCTTGAACTGGTCGAAGACCATCTCTTCGGTCGTCTTGCCGTCGATCGCGCGCTGGATGCGGTGCGGGAGCTTCACGCCGCCGACGTCCTGGTAGTCGGCGTAGTAGATCCGGAACTCGACGACGCGGCGCTTGGCCTCGGCCTCCTTGCGCCTGGCGTCGAGATCCTGTTCGAGCTTCTCGCGGTCTTCCTTCGACATCGGTCCGCTGCCCTGCACGGTGCGCGTGGTCACGGCTCCGCCCGACGACGAGAACGACGTGCCGGGGCCGCCCATCTGGATCATGATCGGCTCCTTGTCCTGCCACGACAGCATGAGCGGCAGGTGCGTCTCGCGGTCGATGAACAGGCGGACGGCGAAGTCGCCGGCGCCCTTCACGTCGATGACGTCGGCCTTGCCCTCAGCGGCCTCGGCCTCACCCGCGTAGGTGAAGTCGAGCGGGAAGGCGGCGGGCGCCGCGGCAAACAGGCCCAGGGCGAGCTTCGCGTACTCCTTGCGGTTGGTGAGGAGCCTGGCCTTGTCGAACTCGGCTTTCTGTTCGGGCGTCATCTTCGCGGGGTCGACGGGGCCCCCGGGGCCGGCCATCCGGATCACCATGTGGCCGCCGCCGAGGTTGGGCGGTGTGTCGATTTCCTCGATGACCTGGTCGCCGTTGAACCCGCTGTTGGCGTAGATGCTCATCGAGCCCATGGCCACGCGGACGCTGCGCATCAGGTACTTGTCGGGCAGCGCGAGCGAGAACTCGAACTCCGACTCCATCGAGCGGCCGTCGGGCGTTGAGCGCTGCGTGCGGCCCGTCGCCGACAGCGCGGTCAGCGCGTCGAGTTTCTTGCCGCCCATCGCCGCGCGCGCCTCGGCGAGCACCCCGGCGGCGTCACGCGTCTGCGCCGCGGCGCCCACGGCCACCGCGAGGCACCCTGCCACCACTGTTCCCACGCATCCCTTGACCATTGTCGCCGTCCCTCCAGTTGCCGTACGTCCGACACCCTTTGACGCCACAGTGCCCTCGTCGGCCGGTCATTATCGCCTCCCGCCGGTGCCCTCCGCCGAATTGGGGTCAGACCCCAATTCCTGGGGCTGCGCGGAAGTGGCGCTGGAAGGCAGCAAAAGGTGCGAAGTGGAGGTATTCAGTGATCAGCGTTCATCGCTGGCGCGAGGTGCGGTGGGTTGCAGGGGCCGTCCACGGATCGTCGGGCCAGGGGTGCTTCGGATAGCGGCCGCGCAGTTCCTTGCGCACCTCGGGATAGGTGCGCGTCCAGAAGCTGCCCAGGTCACGCGTGGTCTGCACGGGCCGACCGTTGGGCGCCAGCAGGTGGAAGACGACGGGCGTGCGGCGAGGGCCGATGACTGGCGTCTCGGTGAGGCCGAACAGTTCCTGGAGCTTCACCGACACGGCCACGCTCCCATCGTCGCCGTAGTCGATCGGCATCGACCGGCCGCTCGGCACCTGCAGCCGCGCGGGCGCGAGCGTGTCGAGTGCACGCGTCGTGTCGTAGGCAAGGTGCGCCGCGACATCGATCGCGTCGAGGCTGCGCACGCCGCTCGCCGCACGCTCGACGATCGCGGGAAGATCGATGTCGAGGCGGGCAAACCGCAGCCGTCGCAGCAGCCTCGTCGTCGCCTCGTCGTGCGGACGCGCGAGCCA
>JAEUQQ010000304.1 GCA_016789685.1 Acidobacteriota bacterium
GGCGCCGGGCGCGCCGTTGTAGACCGCCCAGTCCGTGGCGCGCGCTACCTACACCCGACGACTCGCGCCCGCGCGCGGGTCTACCCCGCCACCCCCCCTGGTCCGCACGCCTCCGGCCGCGAGCGATGAGACCGTGAACGCGACCGTGGATCCGTCTGCGTCGATCGCAGGCCGGCCCAGTATCGGCAGATCGGGTGTCGGTGCCGTCGCGATCTGCTGAGTGGTTCCCGTGTTCCGGTCGTGCAGCCACACGCCATCGTCGTAGTAATCGCCGGGCAGGCCCGTGGGCGAGTACGAGTTGAAGGCCACGTACCGGCCATCGGCACTGATCGACGGCTGCCTGAGGCTGCGCGCGTGTGGCAGCGCGATCTCGCTGGCCTGGCCCGTCGAGCGATCGTGCACGAACACGCGCGCGCCACTCGACGTCGCACCGCCCGCCGTGTCGAACACCACGAACCGCCCGTCGCCACTGATTGCAGGGGACGATGCCGGCGCGTAGCCCTGCGACCCGTCAGTCCCGGTGTTCACGCGCGTGGTCGCATGCGTCACGCGGTCGTGCACGAACACGTCGGCAACGCCGTTGGTGTCGTCGGCCACGAGGTTCGACGCGAGCGACGTGAAGGCGACGTAGCGGCAATCGCTGCTCACTGCCGGCTCGTAGCTGTGCCCGTTGGCCTGTGCGCCGTCAGAGGCGACGCTGACGCGCGTCGTGCTGACCTGTCCCGGGTCGGGAATCATGCCGCTGCCGACGTCCGAGACGAACACATCGATCGCGTCGTTGGTGTCGCCGGCGACCGTCGTCGTCGATGCCGACTGGAAGGCGACGCAGGTGCCGTCGACGTTGATGGCAGGCGAGTCGGAGGGCCCAGCACCGCCGCTCACCGCAACGGGGGGGATCTCCTTTGCGACGGCCCGGGTGGGCGACAGGCCGACAGTGGCCACGGTACACGCCAGCGCCATCGTCTGCAGGAGGCGGAGTTCATGTCGCGGGTTCATGCACGGTTCCCCTGCTCGCCGCGTCGGCCACCAGGGTGCGGACGAACGTCCGCCGGATGATCGGTCGTGGAAGCCGCGTCGGGCGAGACCGCAGCGAGACCGCAAGCAGACTACGCCTGTTTGCGCGGCCCTGCGCAGGATTTGTGACCAGCGGTCGAGGTGCGCGGCCGTGTCTGCCGGCTCGACCGCCGGGCCGGTCAGCGGCCCGGGAGGCGCGCGCCCTGCCGCGCGCGCTCCACGTCGTCGACCCGGTCCTTGGCTTCCTTGAGGCCAAGGCCCGTCGCCGCGCGCAGTCGCTTGATCGCCTCGATCTTCTCTCCCCGATCGAGGGCCGCGACCACGTCGGCCGGCACCCCGCCCACGGGGTCGTACCGGACGTCGAGTTCCTCGAGCAGCTTGTCGATCTTGCCTTCGATCCGTGACAGCCGGTCGAGGCGGGCCGCGATCGACGACAGGCCGATCCTCACGAGGGCCGCAACGATCACGAGGGCGGCGACGAGCACGTAATACGCATTCACGGGCAAGGGATCCTCCTGCGTCGTGCCGGTGTCGTGCGAGGCATGTCAGCCCGACGCGGCGTCGGTGGCCGGGCGCCGCGCGACCGGCTCCGAGAACCAGGTGACCAGCTGCCGCGTCACCGCGCGGCTGCTCAGCAGCTGCATGTGGTTCGTCCGGTGCGTCACCCACCGTGACGTGCGGTCGAACGACAGGCAGCGTCGCGCGTCGGCGTGCTCGCCGAGCGCGCTCGGCACGGGCACCAGGCCGTCGCCGACGAGCCGATCGGCCACGGGGCTCTGCCGCCCCGCGCGCGTCGCCGCCACGGCGTGGCAGGCGACGCCAGCCGGCAGCGGCACATGGTGGCGCAAATCGGGCGCGCGGCGAAAGCGGTCGCGCCCGCTCCAGTCGTCGTCGACGACGTGCCCGTAGCGGAGGTCGGTGATGCCCGCGCTGCGCACGCGGCCGAGCGCGGCAAACGGCGCCGTGAACGGCGTGCTGCCGAGGATGACGTCGATCCGGTTGCCGGCACGTTCGAGGGGCGCCCCGTGGTGCGGCGTGCCGAGGAAGGCGACGTGCCGAAGCAGAGCGGGCCAGCGGCAGCCGTCGAGCGTGCCGTAGTGGTGCGCGCTGCGGATCACGAGGCCCCCCATGCTGTGCGCGACGACGCCGATGTCGTCGACGGCGACAGGCCAGCGCGCCACCACCGATTCGAGGAGCGCCGACAGCTCGCGGCCGTTCTGCGACGTGTGCAGGCCCGAGTTGTAGCAGAGGTAGAGCGGCGTGTACCCGAGTGCCGACGCGAGCGTCGCGCCGTGATCGACGCGGCGGCCGCGATGCACCGTGTGCCAGTGCGCATCGTTCATGCACAGCCCGTGTACCAGCAGCAGGACCTTGCCGCCGACGGCGCGCAGCGCGGCGATGTCGTCGAGGGCGAGCGTCGCGCCGCGCAGGGTGAGGCGCATCGGCGTCGCGAGCGGACTGTTGATCGCGACGAGGCGATCGCCGAGCACGCCATTGAGCGCCGCAATCACCGACTCGCGCTGCGACGAGCTCGCGATCGTGCCAGGCCCGAGCGACCACTCGAGCGCCGCGAGCGCGCGGTCGAGCCCGTGGCCCACGAGCCGCGTGACGCCGTGTACGCTCCGGTAGACGAGGCCCGTGATGCCCGACGTCTTGCCCGGGTGACCGCCGTCGGGCTCGCCGAGGGCGCGCAAGACCGACTGGTGCACACCCTCGGTGATGGCGGTGACGCCCGCCGTGGCCTGCGTCGCGAGCTGCGCCACGCCGCGCACGTCGGCGACGCGAAGGTGGGTGCGAAGGGGAGGCGACGGGCGGGCGCGCATGCGGTCGGCCGCCGCCATCTTCGGCGATGGCGCGGGGATGTGCAATCGGCCAGGCGACGCGTGAGCCACTCTGCCGGGGCTTTGCACACTGGCCCGCATGAGACTCCAGATGCTCGTCCTCGCAGGCATCACCGGGTGGATGACGACCGCACCGCTCCAGGCCCAACCGGTGGCGCAACTCGACGTCAACGCCTCGGTGGGCTGGACGCACGTCGAACACGCCGACTTCGCCTCCTACGACAACTGGGATCACGGCGTCAGTCACGGCGCCGTCGGCCTGGGGTGGTACTGGACCGACCACCTCAAGACCGACGTCGAGCTCAACGTGAACTCCCGCGCCCAGTTCTACGGATACGAAGCGCTGCCCGTGAACGGCCGCACGGCCTACCGCGGCACCCGGTACAACGTCGGGGCTGCTGCCCTCGGCGTCACGCAGGTCGTCCAGTTCTTCAGGAACGCGTGGCTGCACCCGTATCTCGGCCTCGGCGTGGACCTGTGCCGCGAAGCCGTGGAGCAGGAGATCGAGCCGCTGCAGGCCTACGACGAAGCGGCGCGGCAGGTCGTGCAGCTCGAGCCGGCGCGGCGCGTCGGGCCCACCGTGTCGTACGAGCCGCGCCCCTTCATCGCGGCAGGCGCCAAGGCCTACGTCACGCAGCGCCTCTTCATGCGCACCGACCTGCGCGTCGGTGTCGGGCATCCGGCCCGCGGCATCGTCGCCCGCATGGGGATGGGCATCGACTTCTGAGTGGGCGTGCAGGTTCACACGAACGCACGCGCGCGGCCGTGCGAAGGAGGCATCATGCAGAAGGCAATCGTCCTGGTGTTGTGCGTGACTCTGACCCTGTCAGGCTGCGCGACCCGGGCCGGCGCACGCGCGACGCGGGCCAGTGACCCCACCATGTCGCCCGCCGGCGTCGCGCCCGTCATCTCGGTGGGCGAGGCGCTCGCCAGGGTGCCTGTCGGCACTCGCGTCAGGCTCGACCTCGCCGGTGGGCGCCGCGTGCGCGGCACGCTCATGCACGCCGACGCGACATCCGTCGTGATCAACCCGCGCGTCCGCGTCCCGGAGCCCCCGGTCACCATCCCGGTGGCCGACGTGCAGGGCTTCGACCTCGAGCCGTCGTCGAACCTCGCCAGGGTGATCGCCATCGGCGCGGCGGCGGGCGCGGCCGCGGCGGTCGGCGTGTTCTGGTTCGTCGTGGCGATGATCGACGACTAGCGTCGTGCCCGGCTGAAAAGGGCCGCAGCCACCAGCGACGAAGGGCGGCGTCCTCGCAGACGCCGCCGCGTCATCGACCTTCCAGGCGTTCGGCGGCCCTCGCCATGTTCCGCACCATGCCCACGAAGACGAACTGGTGCAGCGGCCACACGAGATACCAGTAGGCCTGGCCCGCCAGGCCCAACGGGTCGAACGTGGCCGTCTGCCGGATGGTCGCGCCCGCGCCGCCCGGGCGCGGTTCGACCATGAACTCGAGCCAGGCGCGCCCGGGCAGGCGCATCTCGGCCGCGAGCACCAGGCGTCGGCCGGGGTCGAGCGACTCGACGCGCCAGCAATCCACCACGTCGCCCACCGCGAGGTGGTGCGGATCGCGGCGTCCCCGGCCCATGCCCACGCCGCCGAGCATGGTGTCGAGCCACCCGCGCACCGTCCAGAGCCACTGCCCGTAGTACCACCCGGTCGCGCCGCCGATCCGCTCGGCGGCCGCGAACGCGGCGGCGGGCGACACGGTGGTGTCGGCCACACGCGAATCGACCATCCGGTTGCCGTAGCGCGAGCCACCCCACGGTCGCGTGCTGGCGATGGACGATTGCGCATCCGACCAGCGCGTTGACGCAAACTCCTCGTCTTCATTGCGGAGTGCCAGTGCAATCGCGTCGCTCACGCCGATAGGCTGGATGTCGAAGGTGTCGCGCGCCGAGTGATCGCAGACGATGGTCGGATGCCGCAGGCTGTCGACGAGCGCGCGCCCGATGCGCGCGTAGAGTGGCGTGACCAGGCCGAGCCACAGGCTCGAGAGATGCGGGGTCAGCACCGGCACCGGGATCATCGTCCGCCGCAGGCCGCGCTGGCGCGCGTACTCGCGCATCAACTCGCCGTACGACACCACGTCGGGGCCGCCGATCTCGAACGTGCGGCTCTGGGTGCCCGGCAGGTCGAGCGCCGCCGCCAGGTACGCCAGCACGTCGCCGATGGCGATGGGCTGCGACGCGACGTTGACCCAGCGTGGCGTCACCATCACGGGCAGACGCTCGACGAGCGCGCGGATCATCTCGAACGAGAGACTGCCGGAGCCGATGACGATCGACGCCCGGAACTCGATCACCGGGACGCCCGATGCGCGCAGGAGGTCACCGACCTCGTGCCGGCTGCGCAGGTGGGCCGACAACTGGCCGCTGTCGTCGCCCAGCCCGCCGAGATACACGATGCGGCCGACGCCTGCCGCGCGTGCGGCGGCGCCGAACGTCGTCGCGGCGCGGCGATCGCGTTCCTCGAAGTCGGCGCCGAAGCCCATCGAGTGCACCAGGTAGAACGCCGTGCTGACGCCCTCCATGGCCGCCGCCAGCGATGCGGCGTCGAGCACGTCGCCGCCAACGGCCTCGGCGCCCGGGGCGAGACGCGCGGCGAGGCGTTCGGGGTGCCGGGCAAGGCACCGCACGCGCAGGCCTCGCTCGGTGAGCAGCCGCAGCAGCCGGCCTCCGACATAGCCGGTGGCGCCGGTCAGCAGCACGAGAGTGTCCACGGAGTCCTCGAAACAGGGCGCAAGCGCAGGCGAGCCGCAGGGGCGCGAGGGAACCGCGCTCGCATCGAGCGCGGCCACGCCACCGTCATCCTACGCCAGGTGAGACGCCGCGTCCGGGACCGGCGATCCCGTGCACCGGGCCCCTCTAGCGCCCCGCGCGCAGCACGTCGTCGGCCGCCTGCAGCACGATGCGCTTCAGCCGGGGCGGGTAGTCGGGCCGCGTGGCGAGGAAGCCACGCACCGTCGCGGCCACGGCCGGGGACTGGTGCCAGCGCAGCGTGGCATCGAGCCAGCGCTTCGGGAAGAAGATGTCGCCGGTGCTCCGGATCTCGTCGAGCATGTTCAGCGCCTCGGCCACGTAGCGCTCGCCGCGGTCGCCCCGCAGCGGATGGTGCAGGTAGTTGAGCATGTCGAGCACCCACGGCTCGCGCCGGCGGTTCTCGGGCCGGGCGAGTGCCGCGAACGCGCCGTCGCGCACGCCGGGATCGGCGTCGAGCGCCGGCCGCACGAACGCAAAGCGTGCGGCGCGATCGGGATTCGTGATGCGCGCCTGCTGCCCGTCGAGGATGGCAGGCCAGCCGTCCACGCCGCGCAGGGCGAGTTCGAAGGCGAGGTTCGTCTCGTCGGGCTCCGCCAGCGGCAGCCCCTCGACCTTGTCGTCGCGCTTCCACACGCGCGCGAGCCAGGCCAGTGTGTCGCTGGTGCGCGCGACGTCCACGAGCGTCGAGAACCAGAGCGCCTTCGCGGTGCGCGTCGATGCGGCGGCGAGCCCGTCGCGCAGCACACGCTCGAGCGCCACGACCTGCGCATCGCGCTCGACGGGCGACAGCCTCCGCCAGAACACCGAGACGGTCGTCGAGGCGAGGCGCTGCAGGACCTGCTCGTCGCGCTCGCGCGGCATCGCCACGAGCGCCATCGCCATCCACTGCGCCGGCGTCACGCGGCGCTCCACGAGTTCCTCGGCCAGGGTCACGATCGCGGCCCCGCGCGTCACGGCGTCGGGCAGGTCGGGCAGCGTCGCCAGCAGCGCCGCCCGGCTCGCGTCGTCGAGCACGACGTCGCCGTACGCGAGTCCACCGCCGGTCGGCAGCACGAAGCGCACGTCACGAAGGCCTTCGACGCCCGGCACCTCGGCGCGTGCCCCCGTCATGCGCACGGGGAACGTGCGCGTGCCCGCCGCAGTGCCGACGACCACGTGCAGCAACTGCGGCCACACGAGGCCGCGCCCGCCGGGATCGCGCTGCTCGATGACGAGCGACGTGAGGGCGCCTGCGGCATCGCGCGTCGCGGTCGCGCGCAACTGCGGGCGCCCCTCGCGCTCGACCCAGACCTGGCTCCAGGCGGCCAGGTCGGCCTCGACGAGCCCGTCGAGGATCTGGATCAGTTCTGGCCATGTTGCATTGGCGAACGAGAAGCGCCGGATGTACTCGCGCATGCCCGCCCTGAACGCCTCGGCGCCGACGAGCAACTCGAGCTGCCGCATGACGATGGGGGCCTTCTGGTAGATGATGTTCCCGTAGAGCGTACCTGCCTCGTCGAGGTTCTGGAGTTCCTGCCGGATCGGGTGCGTGCCCGCGGTGCGATCGATGTCGTACGCGCCCGGATAGTGCTGCAGCAGGAACCGCAGCTCGTGATCGAGGGCGGGGAACGACGGGTTCACGATCCTGGCCGCGAAGAAGTTGGCGTAGACCTCCTTCGTCCACACGTCGTCGAACCAGCGCATCGTGACGAGATCGCCGAACCACATGTGCGCCGTTTCGTGGGCGATGAGGCTCGCGCGCCCCAGCGTTTGCGCCTGCGTCGCCGATTCGTCGAGCAGCATCGTGGTCGCGTTGTAGAAGATCGCTCCCGGGTGCTCCATGCCGCCGAACTGGAACGCCGGCACGAGGAAGAAGTCGAACTTCCCCCAGGGATAGCGCACCCCGGTGTAGTCTTCGAGCCACGCGATCGACGACGCGTGCAGATCGAAGATCGCGTCGCGGTTGCGGGTGATCTTCGCGGCGTCGTTCTCGCGGTGGAACATGCGGAAGGTGCGCCCGCCGCGTGTGGCCGTCTCGATCTGCATCGCGCCGGCGGCAAACGCCATCACGTAGGTCGAGAGCGGTTCGGTTTCGGCGAAGCGCACGGTCGCACGCCCGTTCGACTCGGCGCGTGACCGCTCGGCGCCGTTGGCCACCGCCTGCCAGGTGGCCGGGATCTCGAGGGTCAGCGAGACCCGCGCCTTGACGTCGGGCTGATCGATGCACGGGAACGCGCGGTGCGCGCGCGCAGGGACGAAGAGGCTGTAGAGGAAGTCGGCGCCGCGATTCAGCGGCCCGTCGCCCGCGACGAAGTCGATGGCCACCGTGTTGGGCCCGGGGCGCAGGGCGGCAGCGTCGATCACGATGTGGGTGTTCGCGTGGCGATGCGCCCGGTCGGACCCGTTGGCGATGACGCTGCGGACCGCCTCGGCCGGCTCGGCGAAGTCGAGCACGAGCGGCCCCGTGACGCGTTCGATCGTCGTCGTCACCACCATGCGCCCGGTGATGCGGGCCGAGCGATCGGCCGGAATCCGCAGCGTCAGGTCGTAGCGGACGTCGCGCAGCATCGCGGCGCGGGCACGCGCCAGGTCGAGCGGGACGCCTGCGGCGGGCGAGTCCTGGGCCGAGACCGGTACCGCCATGGCGACCGAGGCGGCGAACAGCAGCGAACGGAGTGGGCGCATGGCGCCCTATTCTCGTCGAAGTTGGTCGCTGAGTCGCTCCCGGCGCCGCGTCTGGGCCGCATCGATCAGCATCCGGCCCGCCCACCGGTAGACGTTGAAGTGCGCCACCTGCGCGCGCATGGCCCTCATGCGGGTGCGCTGCTCGTCGGGCGACATCCGCAGGGTGGCGCCAAGGGCGAGCGCCGCGCGCTCGATGTCGTAGGGGTTCACGACGAGGGCCTCGGTGAGCTCACGCGAGGCTCCCGTGAACGAGCTGAGCATCAGCACGCCGCGCTCGTCGTCTCGGGCTGCGACGAACTCCTTGGCGACGAGGTTCATGCCGTCGTGGAGGCTGCTCACGTAGCAGACATCCGCGGCCCGCATGTACGTGAAGACGTCCGGGGGCTCGTGGTGCGCGCGGCGGAGCACGATGGGGCGGTAGGTGCCGCTGCCGAACCGCGCGTTCACGCGCTCGACGATGGCCTCGACCGCCAGGCGAAGCTCCTGGTAGCGGTCGATCTCCACGCGGCTCGGCGCGGCGAGTTGCACGAACGTGAAGCGTCCACGCAGCTCGGGCTCGCGCTCGAGCAGGCGCTCGACGGCCTGCAGCCGCTCCTCGATGCCCTTCGTGTAGTCGAGCCGATCGACGCCGACGCCCAGCAGCGCCGTCTCGGCCAGGCCGAGGGTGCCAAACACCGCCGCACGGCATTGCGCCGCCGGAGGCAGCTGTGCCAGCCAGTGCACGGGCCATTCGATCGAGATGGGATACGGCCGGATGAGCGTGCGGCTGCCGCCGCGCACGACGCCGAGGTGTTCGCGATCGATCCGCGACTCGACGAAGGCATCGACCGAATCGACGAAGTTGTTGCAGTGCTGCTGCGTGTGGAATCCGAGCGTGCTCGAGCCCAGCAGGCCGTCGATCAGTTCCTCGCGGTACGGGCAGATGCCGATACGCTCGGCGTTGGGCCACGGGATGTGCCAGAACGTGATGATGGTCGCCCGTGGCAGCCGGTCGCGGATCATGCGCGGCGCCAGCGCGAAGTGGTAGTCCTGCACGAGCACGATGGGATCGTCGCCCTCGGCTTCCTCGCACACCGCGTCGGCGAAACGCTCGTTGACGGCGCGGTAGTGCGCCCAGTCGGTGGCGCCAAAGACCGGCCGCACGTGCGCGAGGTGACACAGCGGCCAGAGGCCCTCGTTCGCGAGCCCGTAGTAGTAGCCGCGTTCCTCGGCCTCGTCGAGCCACACGCGCCGCACGACGTACGATTCCTCGCCGGGCGGTACACGAACGCGCCCCTGCGCATCCGACGTCTCGCGATCGGCCGAACCGCTGCCGTGCGCGACCCACACGCCCGAGCAGGCCCGCATCACGGGCTCGAGCGCCGTGACGAGCCCGCTGGCTGGGTGGGTCACGGCGATCGTCCCGTCGGGCCCGCGAGCGTGCAGATACGGTTCCCTGTTGGCAAGGACGACAACGCGTTCGTCGTCGAGATACTGCGAGAGGGTGGCTTTCAGGCGGGCCGGCGTCCACGAGGCGTCGGGCACGTGCGAGTCGGTGACCGACGAGGGCAGTTGCGCCGGCAGACCTGGTGGTGCCTCTGGCGCCTGGATGCGCCGCGTGCGGCGGAAGGCGCGCGGCAGCCACGCACCGAACCGCGACCGGCCCGACGAGGCCAGAGCGAGCGACGAGGCGCCGACCGCCAGCGCGGCCGTGAACTTCGCCAGGGCCTTCATCCCCGCATCGTAGACGTCGTGTCTGCGCGATCACAACCTTGTGCGTTCGCGCGCGATGTGATTGACGCCTACAGTCGAGATGTGGCGCGCACCTCTGCCGTGTCGTGCGAGATCCAGCCTATTCGTCGAGTGACGACGCGGCGTCGGGCACCCACGGCGCGCCCCAGCGCGCGTGCCGCGCGGCACGCCACGCGGCATCGCGCTTCGTGACGTTGAGCGTGGCGAGTCCCGTGGGGGTGCACACCGGCAGCGTGACGAGTCCCTTCGTGACGCGCGGCCGCGCCACGATGCGCCGAGGCACTGCGGCCGGCGATGGTGGGGCAACGGTCGCGATCAGGTAGGCGATCGCCTCGTCTTCGTAGCCGAGATCGGCGTGCTTGATCTGGCGCATGCGGCGCGTGCGTTCGACGCGCACCGACACGTGGCACCAGTCTGGTGGACGCATCGGGCACGCCGAGGCGTGCGGGCACGGGGCGACGATGTGTGCGCCGCGCGAGGCGAGGAGCGCGCGCGCCATGAGGATGCGCTCGACGCCGTGCATCGTGCCCGGCTCGACGATGACGAAGGCGTGGCGCGCGTTGAGCCAGGCGCGCTCGACGGCGCGGGGACGGTCGCGTGGCGTCACTTCGCCGAGCGCGTAGGCCATCACGACGAGATCGGCCGGGGCCGGCCGTGCGGTGTCGGCGAGATCGCGCTGCTCGGTGCTGACGGTGGCGGCGCCGTCGAGGGCCCGTGCGAGGCGTTCGGCGATGTCGAGCAGGTCGTCGTCGCGATCGACGAGGGTGGCGTGCGTCAATGCCGGCAGCATCGGCGCCAGCGCGTGCAGCGCGGTGCCGGGGCCGGCGCCCAGGTCGAGCAGCGACGCAATGGCCCCTGGATCGATCCAGCGCGCGAGTTCGTCGCCGACGTAGGCGATGGCGGCGTGAGTCGCCGGCACGCGCATCTCGAGGTACGCCGCGCGCCAGGCGTCGGGCGCGATCGCCTGCGGGCGTGACGGCCGCTCCGGCGTCGCGCGGTAGGCGTCGATGAGCGCGCGCGCGGCCAGCGTGACCTGGCGCGCGTCGAGGCGGGCGATGTCGGCGTCGAGCGCCGCACGAAGGGCAGCGGGGAGCACGGTGTGCGACAGTGCACCACCGCCGTTTCCCCTGTCAACCGCCGTCCACACCCCCACCCGTGGAGTTCGTGCCGGGCCGCCGCGCGTACGGGCCCGCCTCGGCGCGTCTCGCCTGGGGTGAGTGATGTCATGTGGGCGAGTGATACGCCACCCGCACGTATCAGTGAGTCACATTCCGCAGAGCGCGAAGTCACTTCGTCGGAATGCCGCCACCTCATCTACGCGATTCGGCGGCGGTCCAGCATGACGAAACTGTGATGGCGTGATTTCACTGCCCGTTCACGACGCCACGCGTTCGGCGCACGACTTGCAGCCCGTGACGGCACCTGCCGTCGGAGCACCGTGGCCCCGACGCTCCTCCTGCCCCCCACCCTCCGCGTGACGTCCCCTGTCCGTTCCGCGGTCGAGGTGTGCATGCGTCTCTCCGGTCTTGCTCGTGTGCTCGTGCCGCTCGTCGTCGTATCGGTATG
>JAEUQQ010000319.1 GCA_016789685.1 Acidobacteriota bacterium
AACGGTGGTGCGAGCTGGCAGATGACCGGGCGTCGGGACACTGAGGCGCAGGCGGTCGCGGGCTGGACGTCCGCAGGCGCACCCGTGTTGTACCAGTGGCGCACGAAGTTGCAGTATGGCGGCCCGACGCTGGTGTGGCGCTCCGATGACCTGGGCGCGAGCTGGCACGCGCGCGCCGACTGCGACGCCTGCCAGACCATCACGCCCGTGCCCGGCAATCCCGACATCCTGTACGCCACGGGCACCCGCCCCATGAAACTCCTGCCGTACCGCGAGTTCGACGCCCTGGGACAACTGGTGCTCGCGGCCGACCTCCAGTACGCGCTCGGTTCGCCGGACTGGTGGGCACCGTGGTCGCGCGGCGTGTCGATCGCGGATGCCGACGCCAACGGCCTCACCGACTCGTGGGAGGTGCAGTTCGGCCCCGCGCTCGGCGGGCCCGACGCCGATCCCGACGGCGATGGTCGCCTGAATCGCACCGAGATGCTCGAGCGCACGCACCCGACTGCCACGTGGACGGCAGGCTTCGGCGAGGGCTTCGGGCCGATGTTCCGCACGAGCCTCGACGTGTGGAATCCGAGTGCGTCCGAGATGGCGCGCGCGTGGCTGCGCAGCGAGCGCGGAGGCGTCGTCGACGCGCGCCTGGTGCTCGTGCCACCACGATCGTACCGCCGCCTCGAACACCCCGCCGGTGGTGCCACGACCGAGCAGTCGCTCGTCATCGAGTCGAACGTGCCGCTCGTGATCTCGCGCACGTCGTGGTGGGGATTTGCGGGCAGCGAGCTGATGCACGCGGCCACCGCGGAATCGCCACGGCCTGCGTGGTATTTCGCCGAGGGCACCACGCGGCCCGGGTTCGAGACGTTCTACGTGCTCCACAACCCCGGCGAGACGCCGACAGACGTTCGCATCACGTGGCTGCCGTCGACGGGCCCCGCGACGGCGGCTCGCACGATTGCCCTGGCGCCGCACGCACGGGCCAGCGTGTGGGTGAATGCCGAAGCTCCCGAGCTGGCGGGCGACGACGTCGCCGCCCTCGTCGAGTCACTCGACGGCGTTCCCATCCTGGCCGAGCGTTCCGTCTACCACTCGAACGAGCGACGGACCCTGGGCGGCGGAACATCGACCGCCGGGGCACCGGCGCCATCGACCTCGTGGATCTTCGCCGAGGGCGCGGTCGGCGCGGGGTTCGACACGTACCTGCTGCTCGCGAATCCCGCCGATGCGGCCGCCGACGTCACGGTGGAACTGCTCTACGAAGACGGATCGACGGCCTCGCAATCGATCGTGGTGCCCGCCCGGCGCCGGATGTCGATCGACGTGGGCGCCTGGCGCGACGGGCACGCGTCGTTTTCGACGGTCGTCGCGGCCTCGCGGCCCCTCGTTGCCGAACGCACGACGTGGTGGCCGAACGGTCAGGCCGCAGGCGTCGCGTGGTGGGCATTCGCCGCCGAAGGCCACGTGTCGACCGGCGCCACCGCCGCCGCGCCGCAGTGGTGGTTCAGCGGGGCGACCGAAGACTACCTGCCGTCGATGCGGAGCTACACGACGTCCTACCCGGGGGCGACCTACCTGTCGATTGCGAAGCTCACCGACGCAGCCGACGTCGCCCTCGTCACGCTCATCAGCGATGAGGGCGACGTGGTCGAGCGCGTGGTCGACCTGCCCGCGGGCCGCCGCCGCGTCACCGTACCGGTGTCGGAACTGGCAAACGGAGTACCGACCTTCGCAGGCGGCAGGGTCGCGATCGACGTCCAGGCCGGCGATCCATCGACCGGGATCGTGGTCGAACAGTCGATTTACGCGCTGGGGCCGTATTGGGCGACGCGTGCCGGCGCCTCGATGACGGGTGTGCCCGCACCGCGGCGGTGAGGCACGGGAGCCGGCTGATTTCGCGTATCGTGTGACGCTGACATGCGTGCAGAGAACGCCGCGCGGCTGGCATGAGCGACGGCCTCGGCACGCAGGTGTCGTTGTGAACGCCCCGGAGGCCCCATGGTCGCGTCGCTCCTGATCGTGCTGTTGGCACTCTCGCTGGCCTTCGTCGCCACGTGGGCCGCGTCGGTGCGCGAGCAGCGCGCGCACAGCGCGACGCGTCCCGAGGGCGCATCGGGCTGGCCGACCCTCGAGCATCACGTCATCGGCCTGGCGACCAACTTCTTCGACACGCTCGGCATCGGGAGCTTCGCGCCGACCACGTCGATCTTCAGGCTGCGGCGGCTGGTCGCCGACGACCTGATTCCCGGCACGCTCAACGTCGGGCATGCCGTCCCCGTCGCGGTGCAGGCGCTGATCTACATCGTGATCATCGAGGTCGATCCGTGGACGCTCGTGCTGCTGATTGCCGCGGCCATCGCGGGCGCGTGGTTCGGCGCCGGCATCGTCGCGGGCCTGTCGCGGCAGCGCATCCAGGCGGGCATGGGCCTCGCCCTGCTCGCGGCGGCGGCGCTGATGGTGATGACGCAGTTCGGCTGGTTTCCCGTCGGCGGCGACACCCTCGGGCTCACGGGCACCAGGCTTGCGATCGGGTTCGCGGGGTCGGCGGTGGCTGGCGCGTTGATGACGCTGGGCGTCGGCTTCTACGCGCCGTGCATGATTCTCGTCAGCCTGCTCGGCATGAACCCGAAGGCCGCGTTCCCGATCATGATGGGGGCCTGCGCGTTCCTGATGCCGGTGGCCGGCATGCGCTTCGTGCGGAAGGGGCGCTACAGCCTGCGGCCCGCACTGGGCCTGGCGGTGGGCGGCGTGCCCGGCGTCCTGGCGGCGGCCTACATCGTGCGATCGCTCGAACTCGGCACCGTGCGGTGGCTCGTCGTGGCCGTGGTGCTGTACACCGCCGTGTCGATGCTCGTCGCTGCCTCGGCGCCGCGCGAGGGCCAGGCACAGGGCACGGCGACCGAGCGTCGCTGACAGCCGTTTGCCTCGACCGCGAACGTCGATCTCGTGGCGGTGACGCCGCCGACGGTCTTCAGGCGGTCCAGGGATTGATCAGGGTGACGGCGCACTTCCTGCCGTGCCGAGGCGGTTCCCGCGCGTGCCGGGCGTCGCCATTCACCAGAGGCGCATGACCCCGAACAGATCGAACGCCTCGTCGTTGCTCACGATCGGCAACCCCTCGACCAGGGACTGCGCGGCCAGCATGCGATCGAAGGGGTCGCGGTGCGTCGTGGTGAGCTGGCCGGCCAGCTGCGCATGCGCGAGGGTGATGGAGAGAGGCACGAACACCTGGCTCGTCACGGCCCCGGCCACGTCGGCGGCGACATCGGCGGCGCCGGGCAACTTCCCGAGGCGCCACTTCGTGGTGATCTCCCAGGCCGACGCCGCGCTGACGAACACCTCGCTTGAATCGCGGCCGATGAGCGCGCGGGCACGCTTCGACATGCGGCGATCGCCGTCGAGCCACCACAGCAGCGTGTGGGTGTCGAGGAGGAGCCGCATACGGCGCCTACTCCCACGCCGCCAGTTCGTCGGCGGGGAGTGGGTCGAAGAATGCGCGGGTCACGCGGGCCCGGCCGGCCATTGCCCCGAATCGGCGCGCCTGCGGGGCCGCGGCCGCGGGGGTGAGCCTGACGACAGGCGTCTGGCCGCGGGCGATGACGACCTCGCCGCCAGCCTCGACTCTCTTGATCAGGCGCGACAGGTTCGTCTTGGCGGCATGAATGGGCACGATTTCCACGAGCCCATGTTAGCTAACCATGTTGGTCAACACAAGGCCATGGGCGAGCGCCTGGCGGCAGAGGCATGGACGGAGCCGGAACCGAGACCGTGACGCGAGGCGCGAGGATCAGTGGCAGCCGCAGCTGCCGCAGGCGTGGCCCTTCCGCGCGGCGAGCGTCCGCTCGATCGCGAGTGACGTCGGCGTGATCGCCAGGCCGCCAAGGGCGGTGCAGCGATGCTCGCGCGGCATCAGGCTCGCGACGCCCCGGGCCGCGTCGATGACTTCGTCGAGCGGGATGAGCGGGTCGAAGTCCGCAAGCGCCATGTTCGCGCACGAGAGGGCATTGCTGGCCGCCATGACGTTCTTGCCCAGGCACGGGGCCTCGACGCGGCCGGCGACGGGATCGCAGATGAGTCCCAGCATGCTCTGGAAGGCCATCGACGCCGCGGCGATCGCCTGGTCGCGCGTGCCGCCCGCGAGCGTGACGAGCGCGGCTGCGGCCATGCTGGCGGCCGACCCGCCCTCGGCCTGGCACCCGCCCACCTCGGCCGCGAACGTCCAGCGCGTGGCGATGAAGACACCGACGAGGCCCGCCGCAAGCATCGCCCGCGCCATCTCCTCGTCGCCGCGCCCCATCGCCTCGGCCATGCCGATCACGGCGCCTGGCAACGCGGCGCACGCG
This sequence comes from Acidobacteriota bacterium, assembly GCA_016789685.1. Lineage (GTDB taxonomy): Bacteria > Acidobacteriota > Vicinamibacteria > Vicinamibacterales > JAFNAJ01 > JAEUQQ01. The sequence continues at coordinate 4,341 of JAEUQQ010000319.1, forward strand.
CCCGCCGTTGGTGCGGCGACGATGACGCCCATTGAACTCTTCACTTCCATCAGGGCCGTGACGTTGAGAATGACGCGGTTCAGGGCGCCGCCGTCGAGCAGGCGGCCGGCCTGCATCATCTCGTGGAAGCGTCCGCTCTGGTGTCCCAGCATGCGGTCGTCGTGGTGCGTCCCCGCGATGCCGCTGGCGAGCGACCGCCGCAGGATGCGCACGATCGCGATCATCCGGTCGATGACCTCGCGTTCACTGAAGCCGCCGCGCGCCATCTCGTAGTCGACGGCGAGCTGCCAGAGCGGTGTCTGTCGCGCGCCATCGTGCGCGAGCATGCTGTCGCAGCTGGTGAAGGGCACGCGCAGGTGCTTCCCCGACGGCACCGGCAGCACGGGCGACAGCCGTTTCACCGACAGGGCAGGCATCCCTTCCGCCGAGACGAAGTGACGCGCCTTGACCTGCACGATCCGCACGTCGCCCGCGTCGTGCACGATCACCTCGTCGGCCTCGTCGTCACGCAGCGTGGCGGCATCCGCGCCGGCGGGCAGCCAGATCAGCGTCTCGTGGTAGCCGCCGTCCATCGCCATGGGCACGCCGTCGATGCTGCACACCTCCATCATGCCGCCGCCCGTCGAAATGGCGACCAGCGCGTGCGACGCGCGTGCGTTCGTCAGCGTGAGCCGGTACGTGTTGGGGTGCGGGTCGCCGACGTCGACGATCTCGATGCGCAACGCGATGCCGGCATCGGCGAGCGCCTGCCCGGCGTCTGGCAACCGCTCATCGTCGGCGTCCCAGCCGAGCAGGCCGCCGAACAGGCCCATGTCGCTGCCCTGGCTCTCGTGCGTGGTCGGCAGCGAGCCGGCGCGATCGAACTCGACGAGGACGTCGGTGATCTCGCCGTCCATCAGGTCGCGCGCGAGGCGTCCGATGCGGAGCGCCGCGGCACAGTGCGAACTCGACGGCCCGCGCATCACCGGGCCGATGACGTCGTTGAAGATCGAGACCGTGTTCATGGGGTGGGCGTGATCTTACACGCGCCGCCGTCACCGATCGGTCCCCCGGCCCGGCCGCCTCCCGCCGGGGCGGTGCCGCGGATCGGCGAGATGCCGCGTCACCCACGCGACAGGTGAGCTGCCCGGTCTCGACGTTCCGGGCGCTGCGCCGCGGCGGCCACGGGGCAGTCGGGCGGTCTGGCGCAAGCCGCGCCGGGCGTTCAGAGTTTTTCAGACACCGCCGGCCGCGGGGCAAGTTGGCCAGAAAACCCATGAATGCCTGCGCGTGCGGCAACGTCACACGGTTGTGACATGTGACGTATGATGCGGTCGCGTGCGAACCCCCGTCTTGCGCCCCGAGCGTGCCATCTACGGCTTCGGGCCCTTTGTCGCCGACGCGCGCACCGGGCTGCTCAGGCGTGACGGCACCGTCGTCGCGCTGACGCCGAAGACCTTCGAGGTCCTCCTCGTCCTGCTGGAGCGGGCCGGCCAGCTCGTGACCAAGGAGGAACTCCTCGCCTCTGTCTGGCCCGACGCGTTCGTCGAAGAGAACAACCTCGCCCGCCACATCTCGACGCTCCGCAAGGCGCTCGGCGAGCAGCTCGACGAACATCGCTACGTCGTCACCGTGCCGGGGCGCGGCTACCGTTTCGTGGCCGACGTCGTCGACCTGTCGCTGCGGCAGCCGGAGCCGGCCGGAGTCGCGCACGAGGCCGCGGGCGCGCCACGGCTCGACGCCGGAGCCGCGGCGGCCGGTGGTGCGAGCCGACAGGGCGAGGCCGCGCTGCCGCCTCGCGCGCCGCTGCCCGCTGCGCGGTGGTGGATCGCCGTCGCGGGCCTCGTGGCCATTGCGGCCGGGTCGGTCACGGGGCTCGTGTGGCTCGCGCGCCGGCCGGCCGCCCCTGTGCCCGCGCCCACGCGGGCGCTGCGGCAGTTGACGTTCGAGCCTGGCCTCAACGCCGAGCCCGCGTTCTCGCCCGATGGCCAGTGGATCGCGTACGCCGCCGACGAGAACGGCAACGCCGACATCTTCCTGCTTCCCGTGGCCGGGGGCAGCCGCCTCCGGCTCACCTCGTCTCTGGCGCACGACTGGCAGCCCGCGTGGTCGCCCGACGGGCGGTCGATCGCGTTCCGGTCAGAACGCGAGGGCGGCGGCCTGTTCGTCGTGCCGGCGTTTGGCGGCGGGGCCGAGCGGCGCCTGTCGGGCATGGGCTTCCGCCCGCGCTGGTCGCCCGACGGGCAGACGGTGCTCTTTTATGGTTCGGCGCTGCAGAGCGTGCGCGAATCGACGGCCGTGTTCGTCGTGGCGAGCGGCGGCGGTGTGCCGCGTCCGGTGCCCGATCCCACTCGTGCGCCGGCAGGATCGCTGCGCGCCGCGTGGCATCCCGACGGCCGCGTGTCGCGCTGGCGCTACGAGGTCGGCACGGGGTGGAGCTTCACCACGTCGGCCCTCGACGGCTCGCGCGCGGTCGAATCCGCGCTGGCGCCCGATGTGGAGCGGCGCCTCGACGAGGCCGGCGTCGTGTTCGACGATTTCGTGTGGGCGCCGTCGGGGCGTGCGCTCTACTTCGAGGGCACGTCGAACGGTGTCGGCAACGTGTGGCGCATCACCGTCGATCCCGCCACGCTGGCGTGGGTGGGCGGGCCCGATCGGCTGACGACGGGTGCGGGCCGCGATACGGGGTTGTCGGTGTCGGCCGACGGCACGCGGATGGCGTTCGGCATGCGGACCGAGCGCACGCGTGTGCACGCGCTGCCGTTCGATGCGCGTTCGGGGCGCGTGTCTGGCGCGGGCGAGGCGCTCACGCCCGAGGGCAGCGACGTCTCGTACGGCGACGTGTCGTCGGCCGGCGACCGGCTCGTGTATCGCGTGGCGCGTCCCGGCCGCGAGGCGGTGTGGGAGCAGCCCCTGCCCACGGGGCCGGCGCGGTTGCTGCTGTCGTCTGGGCCTGACGAAGGGCACTCGTTGCTGCGGCTGTCGCCCGACGGACGCCGCCTGGCGATGGTGCGCAGTCGCACGGGGGCGGGCCGCCTGCCGTTCAGGCTCCGGTTCTCGTCGGTCATCGGCGCGGCCGAGGCCCAGTCGATGGTGCGCGATGACGACGGGCGGGTGTGGCCGATCGACACGCCCGTGGGCGCGCTGCTGATGACGGGTAGCTGGTCGGCAGACGGACGGTGGATCCTGGGGTCGTGCGGTGCGTTGACGGGGACGTTCGGCCTCTGCGTCGTGCCGGCGCCCGGCAGCGGCGTGGCCGCGCGTGCGGGCCGCGAGATCACGTCGCGTGCGGGCACGAATCTCTACCAGGGACGCTTCTCGCCCGACCAACGCTGGATCCTGTTCAATGCGATTGCGGCCGAGACGCCCTGGGTCTCGGGCCTGTACGCGGTGCGGCGCGACGGCGGCCCGTGGGTGGCGCTCACCGATGGCCAGGCGTTCGACGACAAGGGGCGCTGGTCGAGCGACGGCCGGTGGGTGTATTTCGTGTCGAACCGCAGCGGGTTCCTCAACGTGTGGCGGCAGCGCTTCGACGCCGACGCGGGGATGGCGGCGGGTGCGGCCGAACAGCTCACGGGCTTCGAGTCGCCGGCGCGGATGATCCTGCCGACGATCAGCGAACTCGAACTCAGCGTGACCCGCGACCACCTCTACCTGCCCCTGACCGCGGCCTCCGGCCAGATCTGGCTCCTCGACCAGGTCGATCGCTGAGAGGGGGTCACATCTTTCATTGCAGCATTTTGCATGCTCTGACCCCTTCCAACGGGGTCAGAGCATGCAGAATGCGCTGAAGAAAGATGTGACCCCCTCTTTACGCGGCCTGGGCGGCGCCAGGCCGGGAGGGCGAGGCGATCCGCGCCGCCACCGCCTGGGGCGACCCCGTGCCGACCATCGCCTCGAGGTCGCGCACGAACGCCGACGTCGTCTCGGCCTGCGCACTGAGCTCCTCGCTGGCCGCGGCACTCTCTTCGGCCGTCGCGGCCGTGCCCTGCGTCACGTGCTCCATCTGCCCGATCGCCTGGCGCACCTGGTCGATGCCCTGCGCCTGCTGCGCGCTCGCGGCACTGACGTCGTCGACGAGCGTCTTGACCTGCGCCACGCTCGACGTGATGCCGTCGATCGCCTCGCGCACCTGCGCCACCGTGCCCGCCCCCTCGGCGGCGTTGGCGCTCGACTCCTCGATGAGCGCCGCGGTGTCGCGGGCGGCCTGCGCGGATCGCTGCGCGAGGTGCCGCACCTCGTCGGCGACGACGGCGAAGCCCATGCCCGCGTCGAACTGGTGCAGTTCCGCCACGTCCTCGTCCAGGACGAGCGTGGCGGCCGCTTTCGGCGAACGCGCCCGCACGTCGGCGAGCACGTCGGCGACCTCGCGGACGCGCGCGGTGAAGGTGTCGAGGTCGTTGGAGTAGGCGGCGGCGATCGTGTCCTTCTCGACGAAGAGCAGGTGTTCGCCCATGCGCTCGAGGGTCGCCAGGTGGGTGAAGCGCGCGACGGCCTGCGTGGTGTGGTCGGCCGCGACGCGGATGCGGCGCCCTTCGTAGGCGACGATGGCGCCGGCCAGGAAGACGAGACCTCCCAGCATGCCGATGACGGTGACGAGCTTCCTGCCGATGGTCCATGCGTGCATGGTCGTGCCTCCGCCGCGGCAGCTCCGACGTGACGGACTGGGGGTGATCCGTCGAGCTGTCGCGGCCGACTGCACCCACCAGACTCCGTGTCCGGGGGCCACACGCGCCGCGCGTCCGTACCGAGGCGTTGCCCCGCACGCTGGTGCCGGCCCGGATGCGGGATGCGCTGGGGGGGAGGCGCATCCGCAGCACCCGGACCGGCAGTCCCGGGGGGGGCGTAGACGCACAGGTCTCGCGACATGCGCGTCGTCTGGCGAGCGACTCGACGTCCCGCACCGGTACGCACGCGTGCCCGAGCCGTCCAGGCACACGATCGACGTTCAGATGGCAGGACTTCTACAAAGGCAGGACTGGGGGCCCTGGCGCTCGTAGTGCAACACCGGCGGCCGCCCGCCATTGCAGCGAGCGTCCGCTCACAGGAACCATCGGCAGGAGGTCAGCTCTTCTGTAGTCGTCGGCACGCGCGGCATTGGCGCCGCGTTCGCCTGAACCGTCGCGCGGCCGTGCCCCTACGGGGCGACACTCCCCGCGTCGTCTGTCGTCAAGACTGGCAAGACGTTGAGAATAAACGCGTTGCTGCGCTGTTCATCTCTTTTCACAATCTTTCAGCCGGTCATGAAAGACGCTGGGCACGCGGAGGACTAGCCTCGGCACGCTCGTGTAGTGTCGGTGGACTGTTATGACGGCGGCCCGGCATCTGGGTCGCGCGATTCGGGAGGGGCTGGCAATGATCCTCAAGGCGATCGGCCGGAGTACGACGGCCGTCATCCTCGTCACGCTGGTGGCCCTGCTGGGGCCGGGTCGTCTCGACGCGCAGGTGACGTCGGCCGACAGCGTCGGGCGCGGCAGCGACAGCAGCGGCGGCGCCCTGCCGGGCACGACCGCCACGGTCACCCACGAAGCGACCGGGACGGTCAGGACCCTGGTGACCAACGAGTCGGGCGACTTCGTCGCCAACGCGTTGCCCATCGGACGCTACACGGTGCGGATCGAACTCGAGGGCTTCAAGGCCTACCAGTCGACCGTGACACTGTCGGCGGGCGACCGCGTCCGCCTCGACGCGGTGCTCGAGGTCGGCGCCCTGACCGAGACGGTGCAGGTCGAGGGCAGCGCCCCGGCACTGCAGACCGACAGTTCGGCGGTGCAGGAGGTGGTGACGGCCAAGGCCGTGCAAGACCTCCCGCTCAACGGCCGCAACTACGTCAACCTGGTGCAGATGGCCGCGGGCGCGAACCCGGGGCCGCCCAACGGCCTGTCGTCGGGCAACCGGCCCGATGACCGCCGCCAGTCGTCGACGGTGTCGGTCAACGGCCAGTCGGACGTCTACAACAACTACCTGATCGATGGCCTCGACAACAACGAACGCCAGCAGGGCACGCAGGCGATCCGCCCCTCGATCGACGCCATCGCCGAAGTCCGCGTCCTGACGAACCTCTTCACGGCCGAACTCGGCCGCACGGCTGGCGCCGTGGTCAACGTCATCACGAAGTCGGGCTCGAACCAGTTCCAGGGGTCGGCCTACGAGTTCTTCCGTGATGACAAGTTCGACGCGCGCGATTTCTTCGCGATTGCCAAGCCCGACTTCCGGCAGAACCAGTTCGGGGGCAGCTTCGGCGGGCCCATCGTGCGCAACCGGACGTTCTTCTTCGGCGACGTCGAGTGGCTGAAGGCGACGCAGGGCGTGGCGCGCACGGTGACCGTGCCGACCGACGCCAACCGCGCCGGCGTGTTCGCGACGACGATCACCGATCCGGTGACGGGGCAGCCGTTCCCCGGCAACACGATTCCCGCGAGCCGCATGAGCCCGATCGCGCTGCGGTACCTCGGATTGATCCCGTCGCCCAACCTGCCCGGCACGGCCGCCAACTACCAGACCATCCGTGAGCGCACCTACGACAGCTTCACGACCGACGTGAAGGTCGAGCACCGGTTCGGCGACAGCGACTCGGTGTTCGTCCGCTACTCGTACAACCCGGTCGACGTGTTCACGCCTGGCGCGCTGCCCGTGGCGACCGTTGGCGGCACCGAGATCGAGCCCGGCGGCGTGTTCGGCGGTTTCCCGGGCGCCTCGGAGATGGCGGGGCACGGGTTCCACATGAACTACCAGCGCATCATGGGTTCGGCGCTGCTGTTCGAGGCCAAGGGCGGGTTCTCGAAGATCGACCTCAACTCGTACCCGCTCAACTACGGCAAGAACCTGTCTGACGCGTTCGGCGTGACCGGGGCCAACATCGCCGACATCCCGTTTTCGTCGGGCCTGACGCCGATGAACATCACGGGCTACGTGGCGATCGGCGACGACATCTTCCTGCCGATCATCAACACGAACCGCACCTACCAGTACAACGCGGCGGTGACCTACACGCGCGGCGCCCACAACATCAAGGTCGGCGGCGCGCTGATCCGCCGGCACCTCGAGCGGAACGCCAACGGCTTCCCGCGCGGCCTGGCCACGTTCGCGCCGGCGCCGACGGGCAATGCGTTTGCCAGCTTCCTGCTGGGCCTGCCGCAGGTGATGCAGCGCGAGAACAGCGTGACGCCGCAGAAGATGCGGACGTGGGAGATCGGCGGGTTCATCCAGGACGACTGGCGCGCGACCGACTGGCTGACGCTGAACCTCGGCGTGCGTTACGACATCTTCACGCCGTTCACCGAGGTCAACGGCAACTACGCCAACCTCGACCTCGAGACGGCGAAGCTGGTGCTGGGCACCAACGATCCGCACGTGGGCGTGAAGCAGGACAACAACAACATCGCGCCGCGCCTCGGCTTCTCGGCCACGGTGTCGCCGACGATGGTCATCCGCGGCGGGTTCGGGATCACGTACTTCCCGGCCGACTTCCAGCAGGCGACGATCCAGCTGCCGAACCAGCCGTACATCTACACCTACACGCCCAACCCGTTCACGGTGACGCTGGCACAGGGATTCCCGGCGCCGGCCGCGTCGGATCCGAACAACCTGCGCGGGACGGTCAACGCGAAGTCGTTCGACATCGACACCGCGTCGCTGCGCCAGTTCAACCTGATCGTCCAGAAGGATTACTGGGGCAACGTGATCAGCGTGGGCTACGTGGGCAGCCGCGGCCGGAACCTGATCCAGGTCATCCCGAACTACAACGTGCCGGTGCCGTCGGCGGCGGCGAGCCCCGCCACGCGGCGTCCCTACATCGTGCCACTGCCGAACGTGACGACGATCCGCGCGTCGTTCGACACGGGCACGTCCGAGTACAACTCGCTGCAGACCACCTTCCAGCGCCGGCTGAAGTCTGGCCTCGTGCTCAACGCCAACTACACGCTGGCCAAGATGGAAGACAACGTGGCGACGCTGGCTGGCGGCACCAACCCCTATGGCCTGATTCCGACGCAGGTCGAGACCTACGACTGGGGCCGCAGCGAGCTCGACATCCGGCACCGCGTGGCGTTCTCGGCCAACTACGAGCTGCCGTTCGGCAAGAACAGCACCGGCGCGACGCGCGCGTTCATCCACGGCTGGCAGGTCAACATGGTTGGCTACTGGCAGAGCGGCCTGCCGTTCACGGTCGCCAGCAGCGTGACGCGCATCAACACGACCGCGACGTCTGACCGGCCCAACATGCTCGAGGACCCGACGCTGTCTGACCCGACGATCCAGCGGTGGTTCGACACGACGGCGTTTGCCGCGCAGGCGCTCGGCACGGCCGGCGACGAGCCGCGCAACCCGCTCGAAGGGCCGGCGCAGCGCCGCCTCGACGTCTCGGTGTTCAAGAGCTTCTCGATCGGCGCGCGGGGCAGCCTGCAGATGCGCTTCGAGGTGTTCAACGTCACGAACACGGCCAACTTCTCGAACCCGATCAACACGATCGCCGGGTACGACGCGAGCGGCGTGCCGCTGACCGCCAACGGCTTCGGCCGCATCACGAGCACCGCGCCCAACAACGTCCCGCGCCAGATGCAGTTCGGGATCAAGTACCTGTTCTGAGGCCCGACGCCCCACAATTCCTCGCGACGCACCGGAGGGCCGCCCCGATGGCGGCCCTCCGGCCACGCGCCCCACGTTCACCGGGGGCCTTCATGCCTTCAGTTCGACGCACGCTGCTCACCTTCGTCGCCCTGCTCACCGTCGGCCTGCCAGGCCAGGCCCAGTCGCAGGCGCCCGCGCGGCCGGCCGCTCCCGCGGCGCGCGCGAGCGACGACCGGCCCAACATCATCGTGTTTCTCACCGACGATCTCGGCTACGGCGATGTCGGCGCGTTCGGCGGCACCGCGGTCGCGACGCCCCAGATCGATCGGCTCGCCGCCGAGGGCGTGACGGCGACCCACTTCTACGCGCAGCCGGTGTGCTCGGCGTCTCGGGCCTCGCTGCTCACCGGCGCGTACCCGGTGCGGGTCGGCATCGGCGGCGCGCTGATGCCCGACAGCCCCATCGGCCTCGCTACGACCGAGGCCACGCTGCCCCGCGTGCTCAGGGAGCGCGGTTACGCGACGGCGCTCGTCGGCAAGTGGCACCTCGGCGACCGGCCCGCGTTCATGCCGCCGCGCCAGGGCTT
>JAEUQQ010000323.1 GCA_016789685.1 Acidobacteriota bacterium
GGCTGGGGGCGGCGTCATGTCACTGGCCGATCTCGCGGAGTTCCGGGCCGAGTGGGTCGAGCCGATCTCGACGAACTACCACGGGTACGACGTCCACCAGTTGCCGCCTCCGGGGCAGGGGATTGCGGCGCTCGAGATGCTCAACATCCTCGAGGTGTGCGTGCCGACGCTCGGGATGGACCTCGCGTCGCTCGGGCCGGGCCACACGATGTACTGGCACCTGATGGTCGAGGCCAAGAAGCTCGCCTACGCCGATCTGCTCGCCAACAACGCCGACCCGAAGTTCTCGCCGGTGCCCGTCGCGCGGATGCTGTCGAAGGCGCACGCGGCGACGCTGTGCGACCGGATCAACCCGACCGCCGCGTCGAAGTCGGGCGCGGCGGCAGGGCCAGACGGCGGGACGATCTACCTGGCCGCGGCCGATCGCTGGGGCAACATGGTGTCGCTGGTGCACAGCGTGTTCAGCGTGTACGGCAGCCGCGCGACCGTCGCGCCGTACGGGTTCGTGCTCCACAACCGCGGGTCGGCGTTCTCGCTCGACCCGAACAGTCCCAACGTGGTGGCGCCGCGCAAGCGGCCGTTCCATACGATCATCGCGGGGTTCGTGACGCAAAACGGCGAACCGCTGATGGCGTTCGGCAACATGGGCGGGAGCGTGCAGCCCGAAACCCACGTGCAGCACATGGTCAACCTGATCGACCACGGGATGAACGTGCAGATGACGACCGACGCGGCACGGTTCACGCACGCCCAGGCCAGCAACGTGCTGTCGCTCGAGCACAACCTGTTTGCCCTCGTTGGTACGGCGCTGGGGGCAAAGGGCCACGAGGTGCGGACGGTGGGCGGTGGTGCCGTCGGCGGGTACCAGGGCATCCTGTTCACGCGCGATCCGCGGCTCCCGGTGCCGACGTTCGATCGCCAGTGGTTCCTCGACGATCGGCCCGTGAATGGGATCTACCGCGCCGGGTCAGACCACCGCAAGGACGGTCAGGCCGTCGGCTGGTGATGGCACGGCGCGAAGGGGTGGCCCTTCGCGCCCTGGCGGGTCAGCGGGCGTCGAACTCGAACTCGGCGCGGCAGCCGCCCCAGACGGTGATGCCCGACAGGCTGTAGATCCAGTTCTTGTAGGCCTCGCACTTCGTGCGGCCCATCTCGCGAATCACGCGCACGTTGCCCCGAATCTGCGCCGGGCAGACGCGGTTCTCGTTGTAGCGCGATTCGCAGACCAGGGTGCCCGTCTTGCCGCTCGCGATCTCGCCGCTCGGCGTCCGGGCGCCTTCTTCCTGCGCAAAGGTCGCCTTCACCACGCGGTCGCGCTCGGGTTCGTACCAGCACGCGTACGTGATCGGCGTGCTCTGGTCGTGGCGGTTGTCTGACTTGAACCATCCCGACCCGGTCACCTCGAGCGCCTGCCCCTGCTCGACGATGTCGCCCACCTTCTCGAGCTTCACGACGACTCGCCGCGCCCACCGGTAGCCACGCTCTTCTGCGTCGTCGGCCACGGCGTCGCGCACCGCAATCCGGCATGCCGCGAGCGCGCGCGAGCGCTCGAGCGACAGCGCGCCGAGCGACATGCCTTCGTCCACGCGGTACGAGACGCGTGAGACACGCTTCTTCTTCTCGTCGTAGCGGCAGGTGAACGTCATGCCCTGCCAGTCGTAGTCGCGCGTGAGCCTGAAGCGGCCGCTGCCGGCTATCTCGGTCGTCGCGCCCCTGGTCGAGACCGTCGCCGACGCCACGTCGGGCTTCGACTCGCTGCCCCCCGACGAGAGGCCGCGATCGACGGCATCGCTGTGGATCCTGCTGTCAATCTCGCTGCGGCACGCCTCGACGTAGCGAGCGTGGCGGACGATCCCGGTCGGCGGCGTCGCGATCGGGTTGCCGTCGTTGTCCACAGCTTCGTACACGACCTCGCGGACCTGCTTCGATGCGATGTCGACCACACATTCGAAGCGCACCGGGAGCGCCTGGACCTCGTGCGAGGGGCGGTAGTCGCCCACGCCTGCCACGAGCAGCGACCCGCCGTCACGCGTTTTCGTCGTCTTCGAGGTGTCGACGTCGATCGCGATCGCTCCCGGGTTCAGCCCCGCTGCCGTCGCGTCGTCGAACGTCCGCTTCCACAGGGCGCCGCGGCACTCGAGGGCAAGCTCGTAGTTCTCGGCCTCGCGCGCCGCACGGTCGCGCGACGCCTGCGCGGCCGCTGGCTCAGGGGCGAGGCATACACACAGCGCCACCAGGACGGCGATCGCGACGCCGCGATGCGACATTGGCACCTCCATCGGCATGGGCCTGAGGGAAAGAGCGTCGAATGCACCGCGCTGATACCATCCTGCCGCGCCGCCCGAGGAATTTCCCCGCCGCGCGCCCGGAGCCCGCCCATGCGCAGCAAGCTGTTCGTTCCCGCGTCTCGCCCCGACCTCTTCGCCAAGGCGATGGCGGGGCCCGCCGACGTCCTGTCGTTCGACCTCGAAGACGCCGTCGCCGAGCCGAAGAAGGCCGAGGCCCGTGAGGCCCTGGCCGGGTTCCTGCGGTCGCTGCCCGAACGGCACGGCAAGACGATCATCGTGCGGGTCAACGCGATCGACTCGCCGCATTTCGAGGCGGATCTGGCCGCGGTCGTCGGCCCGGGCCTCGACATCGTGAACCTGCCGAAGCCATCGGGGCCAGACGACGTGCGGGGGTGTGCTGCCGCGCTTGCGCGCTGCCCCGGAAGCGATGGCGTCGGCATCCTGGCCAACATCGAGACGCCGCGGGCGCTGCGGCTCGCCCGCGAGATCGCCGACGCGTCAGACCGTGTCGTCGGCCTCCAGCTGGGATGGGCCGATCTGCTCGGCCCGCTTGCCATCGCGCGCGACAACCCGGCGGCCATCGCGGCCATCCAGTTGCAGGTGCGCCTCGCGGCAGGGGAGGCCGGCATCTGGGCGTACGACGGCGCGTTCACCGACGTCGCCGACCTCGAGGGCTTCCGTCGCGAGGCCGAAGGCGCCCGGCGCCTCGGATTCGTCGGGAAGAGCGCCATTCACCCGAGCCAGGTGCCTATCGCGAACGAGGTGTTCCGTCCGTCTGATGCCGAGATCGCGCATGCCCAACGCGTCGTGCGGGCGGCTGGCGAGGCGCGTGCCGCCGGCGTCGGCGTGTTCACGGTCGACGGGAAGATGGTAGACCCACCGATCGTGCGCCGGGCCGAGGGCGTGGTGGCCATCGCGGTGCGCCTGGGGCTCGTGGCGGGCTGAGCCGGCAGAGCGGCGCCGCCTCGAGCGAACTCGCACCGCGCCGGCGTCGTGGCAACGCGCCGGGCGCATAGAATAGCCGGGTGGATGGCGAGAGCATCCGAGCGTTCGCCCGCCGCGACTGGCAGGCCGTGGCGACGTCAAAAGTCGCGTACTGGGCCGAGCAGTTCGCGGCACGGGGGGGGCAGCCCGCCTGGG
>JAEUQQ010000365.1 GCA_016789685.1 Acidobacteriota bacterium
GAGCGCCCACGACCCCTTCAGCTTGTAGCCGTTGAGCCTGAGCTTGAGGTCGCCCTTCGTCAGGGCGGCCTCGACATCGGCGACCTCGGGTTCCCAGGTGCCACGGTCCCACAGCATCACGACGCCCGCGCCGTAGCCGTCGGGGATGATGCCCTCGAACTCGCCGTAGTCGAACGGGTGGTCTTCGGTCTGCACCGCGAAGCGCTTGACGTCAGGATCGAGCGACGGTCCCTTGGGCACGGCCCACGACTTGAGTACGCCGTGGTGCTCGATCCTGAAGTCGTAGTGCAGCTGGGTCGCCAGGTGCTTCTGCACGCAGAAGAACCGCGTCGGGCCCTCTGACGTGTGCGGCGTGTCGCCCGACGGCTCGGGCGTCCGCGAGAAGTCACGCTTGCGGCGATATTCCTCGAGAGGCATCGGTCCACGGTATACCACGGTTGCCGCGCCCGCGCCGGTTGGGTATCGTTGCCCGACGATCGCACGCACGACAGGCTCGCGACATGGGGCCCGCGTGCCGTGCCGCCAGCCACGTCCCGACACCGGCGGTTGCCTGGCGGGACGCCCTCGCAAGGAGCCAGCCGTGTCAGACGCCGTCGTCCTCAACCCCCAGCAGTTCGCCCTTCCCGCGGCCCTGGCCGCCACGATCGACGACATCCGCTCGACCTGGACCCGCGAGAAGAAGGTCGCGGCCCTGTGGAAGAAGGACGCGCGGCTGTGGACCAACAGCGACGAAGGGCGCTGGCTGGGATGGCTCGATGCGCCGGAACGGGCCCGCGAGCTGGTGCCAGAGCTGACGGCGTTTGCCGACGAGATCCACCGCGAAGGCTTCACGCACGCGCTGCTGCTCGGGATGGGCGGGTCGAGCCTGGCGCCCGAGGTGCTGCGGTTGTCGTTCGGGCGGCTCGGCAGCGCGCCCGACTTCGCGATCCTCGACTCGACCGACCCGGCCCAGGTGCTGGCGGCCGAGGCGCGGTGTGACCTGGCCCGCACGCTCGTCATCGTCGCAAGCAAGTCGGGATCGACGCTCGAACCCAACGTCTTCCTGCAGTACATCCACGCCCGGCTGCGTGACACCGTTGGCGACGCGCGCGCGGCGCGGCAGATGGTGGCGATCACCGATCCCGGCTCGAAGATGCAGCAGGTGGCCGAGCGCGAGCACTTCCGCCACGTGTTCTTCGGTGACCCATCGATCGGCGGGCGGTACTCGGCGTTGTCGCCGTTTGGCCTCGTGCCGGCGGCGGTGATGGGGATCGATGTCGCGCGCTTCCTGTCGCATGCGCAGGCCATGGCGGCCGCGTGCAGGCGGGACGACGCGGCCGACAACCCGGGCGTGGCGCTCGGCGTGTTGCTGGGCGCTGCGGCCGCGGCGGGACGCGACAAGCTCACGATCACGACTTCGCCGGGCATCTTCGATCTCGGGGCGTGGCTCGAACAGCTGATCGCCGAATCGACCGGCAAGCTCGGCAAGGCCATCATCCCGGTCGACCTCGAGGGCCGGATGCCGCCCGGGCACTACGGCGCCGACCGCGTCTTCGTCTCGCTGACGACCGAGTCCGACACCGATGAGGCGCGCAGCGCCTGGCTGGGGGCGATCGAGGCCGCCGGGCATCCCGTCATCCGGATCCGCGTGTCGGATGGCGCGTACGGCCTCGCGCAGGAGTTCTTCAGGTGGGAGGTGGCGACGGCGGTGGCCGGTGCGGTCATGGGGCTGCATCCGTTCGATCAGCCCGACGTCGAAGCGGCGAAGATTGCGACGCGCGCCATCACGTCGGCCTACGAAACGACGGGAGCGCTTCCGGCCGAGTCCCCGTTGTTCGCCGCTGACGGCCTCGCGTTCTACGCCGACGCTGCGAATGCCGCGGCGCTGACGGCCGCGTGTGGCCGAGACGTGTCTGCCCGGAGGCTGCTCGATGCGCACGTGGCGCGCGTGGACGCGGGCGACTACGTGGCGCTGCTGGCGTATCTCGAGATGAACGCGCGGCACGCCGGGGTGGTCGCCGACATCCGCGGGGCGATCGCGCACCGTACGAAGGCGGCGACGTGCGTCGGATTCGGCCCGCGTTTCCTGCACTCGACGGGGCAGGCCTACAAGGGCGGCGGCCACAACGGCGTCTTCCTGCAGTTCACGGCCGACGATGCGCGCGACGTGCAGGTGCCAGGCCAGCGCTTCACGTTCGGCGTGGTGAAGGCCGCGCAGGCGCTGGGCGACCTGCAGGTGCTCAACGAGCGTGGCCGGCGCGCGCTGCGCGTGCACCTGGGCGCCGACGTCGCCGCCGGCCTGGCGCAGGTACTGCGCCTGCTCGCGTAGCCTCTCGCAAGGGGTGTCAGGCGGCGGCGCACTTCCGGACGGTGTCCCACGTGCGCGTGGTGACGTCCTTGCCGAACGTCTTCTCGATCAGGGTCATGAACACCGGCCCCCTGGGGCTCGGCTCGTAGGCCGTGAATACCTCACAGCCCCGCGCGCCGAGGATGCGTGCACCGTCGAGCGCGGCTGGGAGCACCAGCCCCTGGGGGCACGGCGCGCGCAGGAACGTCACCACGCGCTTGGCGTGCGCGGGGATGTCGAACGTGCCGAAGGGATCCGAGTCGAGGAGGTCGTGCAGGAACGCCGACGGGCGCACGATCGTCGGAAACGCGCGTGCCAGCGCGGCCGTCATGGCGGCCTCGGCCTTGCGCTCGAGCGCCGCCTCTGGCATGGCACGCGTGCTGAACACCACGTTGCCGCTGGCCAGCACCGTCGTGACGTCGGTGAATCCCGCCTGCTCGAAGCACCGTTTCAGTTCGGGCATCTTCGCGTTGGCGGGACTCACCCCACGCAGGAACGCGACGTATCTCGGCATGTGCACTCCCGGGCCGTGGTGTCAGGCTGGTTTCACGGCGCGCACGAAGGCGCTGGCAAACTTGCCATCGACCTGCTCGGCGAGCCCGCTGGTGTCGATGCCCGCCTGCTCGAGAAACTCGCGCGCATCATCGACCTTGTAGGTGCGCCACGGCTCGATCGTGACGTCGGCGAAGCCTGCGGCCTCGAGCCCGGATCGGTACTCCGTGTCCTGCAGGGCGCCAGCCACGCAACCGACCCACAACTCGACGCTCCGGCGGATGCCGGCCGGGACCTCGCCGCGCACGACCACGTCTGACACGGCCAGGCGGCCGCCGGGCTTGAGCACCCGGAAGGCCTCGCGGAAGACCTGCGGCTTGTCAGCCGACAGGTTGATCACGCAGTTCGAGATGATGACGTCGACCGAGTTGTCTGGCAGGGGAATGGCCTCGATGTGCCCCTTGAGGAACTCGACATTATCGACGCCCGCCTTGCGCCGGTTGTCGTTGGCGAGCGCCAGCATGTCGTCGGTCATGTCGAGGCCGTACGCCATGCCGGTGGGGCCGACGCGTCGCGCCGAGAGGATCACGTCGATGCCGCCCCCCGATCCGAGGTCGAGCACGATTTGCCCGGGGACGAGCTGGGCGAGGGCCGTGGGGTTGCCGCAGCCGAGCGAGGCCGCGAAGGCCGTGTCGGGCACGGCGTTCCGTTCTTCGGCGCCGTACAGGTCGCGCGTGATCGGGTCAGCCCCTGCCGGAGTCGCAGTGGCACTGCAGCCGCAACCGCAGGACGCCTGGCCGCCTGTGGCGGCCCGGCGGGCGGCTTCGCCGTACTTCAACTGGATGGCGGTCGTGATGTCGGACATGGCCAGCTCCTTGTATTCGCGCAGGCGGATACGCTGAGGAGACTACCGTGACGCACGAAATCCGTCAATGCAGATGTTGTCGAACGGGTCCCCGGAGTGCGCGTGGCACTCCGGGGGGAGAGGTTGGAGCGAAGCGCGGCTAGCGCTTCAGCGAGCCGACACGGTCCATCGAATCGAGCATGTCGGCCACGTGCACGCACTGCTCGCACGCCGTCGACACGTTGTCGCACGGCACGCCGTCGCCCTGCATCTCGGCGCATCGCGGGTCGCGGATGAACCCGATCAGTTCGTTGACGAGCGCGTGTACCCGGTGCTTGAGGGGGCTCGGCGGCATGTCGCGCAGGGTCGAGATCAGCTCCCACTCCTCGGCAGTCAACGTCACGTGCACGGTCGCGTCGCGCATCCCGGCCTCCGTCGTGCTCAATTCGTCCGGGGCGCGATCGACTGGCGTCCCCATTCGAAGGCTTCCTCGTTGAGTGGAATCATCGCGCACTTGTCCTTCAGCGCCTGGCGGATGGCGGTGAGGAACGTGTCGACGGGGAAGAGGCCCGTGGCCGCCTGCAGCGCGCCGAGGGCGACGATGTTCTTGACCAGCGGCTTGCCGAGATCGGCGGCGATGCGCGTCATCGGCACGCCGTAGGCGGTGACCCCGTCCGGCATCGGCGGCGGCGCGTCGATGACCGAGCTGTCGTACAGGATCGTGCCGCCCTCGCGCACCGTCGAGGCGAACTTCGTGAGGCTCGGCGCGTTGAACGCGATGAGCACGTGGGGATGGGGCGAGGCCGGCGACAGCACTTCCTCGGCCGCAATGTGGATGTCGGCGTACGACGTGCCGCCGCGCGATTCCGGACCGTAGCTCGGGATGTGGGTCGCGTCGAAGCCCTCGTTGATTCCCGCACGTGCCAGGAGCATCGCCGCCGTCTGCGCGCCGTCGCCGCCCGATCCGGCGAGCTTGAGCGAGATGTCGTGCGCGGCGATATGCGCGGGATAGCTGCTGCAATACCGTGGAAGCGCCTCGGTTGATCCGCCAATCGCACCGAGCAGGGCCTGCGGCTCATAGTTGGGCGTCGGCGGCGCGTACCACGCGTCGCGTGTCTCGTCCTTCTTCACGCCGAGCGGGAAGACCGGCAGCATCTTCTCGCGCACCCAGGACTCGGCCTGCTCGGGCGTCATCTTCAGGTGCGTCGGGCACTCGGCGAGCACCTCGACGAAGCTGAACCCGCGCTTCTCGACCTGCAACTGCAGGCCCTTCTTGATGGCCTTGCGGGCGCGATTGCGCTGTTTCGCGTCGAACAGGGCGACGCGTTCGACGTAGACGGGCCCGTCGAGGCCGGCGATCAGCTCGGCCATCTTCATGGGCTGGCCCATGTACATGTCGCGGCCGTACGGGCTCGACGAGGTCTTCTGCTGCATGAGCGTCGTCGGCGCCATCTGCCCGCCGGTCATGCCGTAGATCGCGTTGTTGACGAAGATGACCGTGATGGGCAGGCCGAGCTGCGCGGTCGCCACGATCTCGGCCAGGCCGATCGACGCGAGGTCGCCATCACCCTGGTACGACACGACGATCGACTCGGGATTGGCGACCTTGTGCCCGATGGCCACGGCGGGCGCGCGGCCGTGCGCCGCCTGCGTGTTGCCCACGTCGAAGTAGTAATAGAGGAAGACGCTGCAGCCGACCGGCGAGACCGCTACCGTCTGGTCCTGGATACCGAGTGCGTCGATCGCCTCGGCCAGGTACTTGTGCGCGAGTCCATGGCCGCAGCCGGCGCAGTAGTGCGTCGACTGACCCTTGAGCCCCTCGCCGTGCGAGTGCCGCTCGAAGCGGTCGTAGAAGACTGTGCTGCTCATGCGAGCACCTCGCTCCCAGAAACGGCCTGGGCGTGCGAGCCGGCCGGAAGGTCCATGATGCGGGTGACGATCTCGTGCTGTTGCGGGAGGATGCCGCCGAAGTGCTGTACCGACGAGATGGGCGGATAGGTCCGCACGTCGGCGCGGCTCAGCGCAAGGCGCAACTCGTCTTCGAGCTGCCCGGGGCTCGCCTCGACCATGACGATGCGGCGTGCGTGCGCCAGCAGCGGCAGGAACGCGTCGACCGGGAAGGGCCAGAGGGTCTGCGGACGGAACAGCCCGGCCTTCACGCCCATGTGCCGCAGTTCCTGCACGGCGCCCTTGGCCATCCGTGCCGGCGTGTTGCACGCCACCACGATGATCTCGGCGTCGTCGCACACGAAGGTGTCGGCCATGGCCTCGACCTTCATCGCCTCGTACTTCCGGTTGAGGTGCTCGTTGTGCTGTTCGAGGTCGGTCTCGGCCAGCATGATCGACGAGGTGAGGTTGCGGCGATGCATCGCGTCGCCCCACACGGCCCAGGCGGGGATGCCCGGCTTGACCATGTCGCGCGGCAGCATGACGCGGCCCGTCATCTGGCCGAGGTAGCCGTCACCGAGGATCACGACCGGGTTGCGGTACCGGAAGCTGAGGTCGAAGGCCCGCATCGTCATGTCGAGCATTTCCTGCGGCGTCGACGGCGCGAAGACCAGCGCGTGCGTGTTGCCGTGCCCGAGGCCGCGACAGGCCAGCTTGATGTCGGTCTGCTCGGGCGCGATGTTGCCGAGGCCCGGACCACCCCGCATGATGTTGACGAAGACGCCCGGCAACTCGGCGCCGATCATGTACGAGATGCCTTCGAGCATCAGGCTGAAGCCCGGCGACGAGGTGAACGTCATCGAGCGCTGGCCGGCGCTCGCGGCCCCGTACATGTGGTTGACCGTCGCCACCTCGCTGACCGCCTGCAGGAACACGCCCTGCAGTTTCGGCATCAGCGACGCCATCAATTCGGCGCCCTCGGTCGAGGGGGTGATGGGGTAGCCGAAGAAGTGACGGCATCCCGCCAGCAGCGCCCCGATGGCGGCGGCGTAGTTGCCCTTCACGACGAGCGGCTCGCAGGCCGGCAGCGCCACCCGCTGGTCGGGAATGTCGACCGGCACGGGCGCCGTCGTTGGCCGGTGACCGAACAGGTGCGACGGGTCCTCGAGTTCCCAGTCGGTCGCATCGACCGGACGCCCGATCAGCCCGTAGGGCTCCGGGCAGGCATCCATGCACAGCCCGCAGGCATTGCACGTGTCGAGGTCGATCTCGATGGGGACGACGCCCGTCCGGGCGTTGATGTGGTCGGCGAAGTGGATGGAGTGCTTCTGGCAGACCGAAATGCAACGTCCGCATCCCTTGCAGAACTCGGGGAAGAGGAACGGCTTCGGTCGTTCTGTGACCTGGGGCATGCCCGAACTCCTGGCCGTCTGGCGGTCGTGCGCACACGGACGAGGCCGCGGGACGGCGTTCGCAGTGGTGGGGAGGGGCGCGGCGACGAGCGCTGACGCCTTTCCGGCGGAACGCGGAACCCCGCCCGACAGAATGCAAGGGGGGTACCGCAACCGTCACCTGTCGGCATGTTTTCATCACTGGCGTGAATCGCAGTCGTCGCAAATAGGGGGAGGGGGTATACTGCTGCCGGAGGTCCGATACCGATGCCCATCCGACAGACCCTCGACATCACCGGCATGAGTTGCGGGCACTGCGTGGCCCGCGTCAGGAAGACCCTCGAAGCACAGCCAGGCCTCGAGGTCCACGACGTCCAGGTCGGCTCGGCCGACATCACCCTGCCCGAGCCGTCCATGCTCGACGCGGTCGTCGCCGCGCTCGACGACGTGGGCTTCCCGGCACGGCCCGCGACCCGCTGAGACGCGCCCGCGATGGACCAGGCCAGCCGTGCCTCCGCGCCCGCCGCCTCCGTCTTGCCCATTGGCGGGATGACGTGCGCCGCCTGCTCGGCGGCCGTCCAGCGGGCCTTGTCGCGCCAGCCGGGCGTCTCAGAGGCCTCGGTCAACCTGCTGCTGGCCGAGGCGACGATCAGCTTCGATCCCGCCCTCACGTCGCCCGAGCGGCTCG
Organism: Acidobacteriota bacterium; assembly: GCA_016789685.1. Taxonomy (GTDB): domain Bacteria; phylum Acidobacteriota; class Vicinamibacteria; order Vicinamibacterales; family JAFNAJ01; genus JAEUQQ01. The sequence continues at coordinate 7,629 of JAEUQQ010000365.1, forward strand.
TCGACGTCGTCAGGAAGACTGGCTATGACGCCTACGTGCCCTTCGACGAGCGTGCCCTGCTCGAGGAGCAGGAGGCCCGCGATGCCGACGTCGTGCGCGAGGTGCGGCTGCTGACGTGGAAGGCGGCTGCGGCGCTGGTCGCCGGCGCGCTTGCCATGGTCATCTCGATGCCGCTCATGACCGCGGCGGCGCACCAGGCACACGGGGCCAGCAGCGCCGATCCGTTCATGCGATGGTGGATGGGGCGCCTCGATCCCTCCCTGCAAGCGGCCCTGCCCTGGCTGTACACGCTCGACACGCGCGTCCTGCACGCTGTCGTCCTGGCGCTGACGGTGTTCGTCATGGGCTGGGCGGGACGCCATTTCTACGTGCGGGCGTGGAGCGCGTGGCGGCACCGCACCGCCAACATGAACACGCTGGTGGCCGTCGGCACCAGTGCGGCGCTCGCGTTCTCACTGGCGGCCACCTTCGTCCCGCAGTGGTTCATCCAGCGCGGGCTCGCGCCTGATGTCTACTACGAGGCGGTCGTCTTCATCCTCGGCTTCCTGCTGCTCGGCAACCTCCTCGAGGCGCGCGCCAAGCAGCGTACGTCTGCCGCCCTGCGGTCGCTGATGCAGCTGCGGCCCGCGACTGCGCGCGTGGTGACGGGTGAGAACGAGCGCGAGCTGCCGATCGACCAGGTGCGCACGGCTGATCTCGTGCTGGTGCGGCCGGGCGAGCGCATCCCGGTCGATGGGGTCGTCGTGGCGGGCGAGAGCGATGCCGACGAGGCCATGCTGACGGGCGAGTCGGTGCCGGTGTCGAAGTCGCCGGGCACGCGCGTGATCGGCGGCACGATGAACGGGTCGGGCGCGTTGCGCGTGCGGGCCACGTCGCTCGGCGCCGACGCGGTGCTCGCGCAGATCGTGCGGCTGACTCGCGATGCGCAGGCGTCACGGGCGCCGATGCAGGATCTCGCCGATCGCGCCAGCGCCGTGTTCGTGCCCGTGATCGTGGCGATCGCGGTCCTGACCTGGGCTGCGTGGGCCATGCTGGGCGGCCCCTCGGGGGCCGCGCGTGGCGTCGTGGCGGCGGTGGCCGTGCTGATCATCGCGTGTCCGTGCGCGATGGGGCTGGCCATTCCGACGGCGATGATGGTGGCCAGCGGACGCGCGGCGTCGCTGGGCATCGTCTTCAAGAGCGGCGAGGCGCTGCAGCGCCTGTCGTCGGTGACGGCGGTGGCGTTCGACAAGACCGGCACGCTCACCGAGGGACGTCCCCGCGTGGTGACGATCGAGCCGGTTGGCGGTGTGGCGGGCGACGGGGTGCTGGCGTGGGCAGCGCCGGTGGAGCGCGAGTCGGAACATCCGCTGGCGCGAGCGGTCGTGGAGGCCGCGCAGGAGCGGGGCCTGGTCATCCGCCAGGCGTCAAACGTCGTGGCCACGGCCGGTGGTGGCGTCTCGGGCATCGTGGACGGGCGCGTCGTGCTTGCGGGGACAGCGACGTTCCTCGCGCAGCGCGGCGTCGAAGGCCTCGCGCCGCTCGAGGCGGCGGGAGACGGTGCGGCGCAGACGGTCGTCGGCGTGGCCGTCGATGGCGTCTTCCTCGGGCGGGTGTTGCTGGCCGACCGTGAGCGGCCATCCGCGAGGGC